>JAVWYC010000071.1:0-8917 GCA_036661755.1 Mucinivorans sp.
CGGCTCCTAAAATAAAAAACAACTAAACAATCACACACACAAAAAAAGGTAAGCCCGAAACTAATCGAGCTTACCCCCCTACTTTATATTAACGATCAACTAAAAAGGCAAATCGTCAGCTGCCGAATGCGAAGCCTGATACTCTTCCGCCACGGGCTGAGGCGCAACAACCGACGGAGCCGCCATTGGAGCCGAAGCCGGAGCAGAATACCCCCCCTGCATAGGAGCATCATAACCACCAGACATCGGAGTCCCTGAACCCATACCATTGTTGTTGAGCAACGTGAACTTCCAACCACGAGCCTCGGTAAACCAACGACCGTTACGCTCACGCGACTCTATATTGACACTCACCAAAACACGCTCGCCAACACGAAGTGCGGCAGCGGCCGGAGCCTTGTCGTTCCAAAATCCAACACAAATCTTGCGATTATATTGGTCTTGGGCTAATTCAAAAACTACTTCTTGTTTGGTCCATTCGCCTCTGGCGCCTTGACCCTTGACCACTGGGAGTACTAGATGTACTGTTGCTTCAAAATCCATGGGATAGATAAATTAAATAGTGAGTAAATGTTTGTTTTGAGAAAATTTTTATTGCTTTTCGATAGCGTCTTCAATTTTGATTGAGCGAATATGGTCGCCGGCACCAATAGCGTCGATCACGTCAAGCCCTTCAATCACACGACCAAAGCAAGTGTGCACACCGTCTAGATGCGCCGTGTTGGTACGCGAATGACAGATAAAAAACTGAGAGCCGCCTGTGTCTTTGCCGGCGTGAGCCATCGAGAGCACTCCGCGATCGTGGTGTTGATTTTCGGCAGAAGTCTCGCATTTGATCTTCCAGCCCGGGCCGCCGGTTCCATTGCCGAGCGGGCAGCCGCCTTGGATCACGAAATCGGGGATCACGCGGTGGAAAGTCAGCCCATCATAGAAACCACTCTTGGATAGTTTGATGAAATTATCGGTTGTGCCGGGGGTTTGTTGGGTGTATAGTTCGGCCACCATAAGTCCTTTGTCGGTATCGATTTTTGCTATTGTCATACTTATTCATATATAAATGCTACCTACAAAAGTAAAAAAAGAATTTTGATTATGCAACACTTATGCCGATTTGTTTTGTTAGCCCCCCTAGAATTTAGATTTTGGATTGATTATATCTATTGTAAATATTTTGCTATTAAAGCACGGCGCGAATGGGTCGCGATAAAGACTAAAGCCCAGCCAGTAGCTACCTGTTGTCACGATTGGCATTTGGGCTGTTGTGGCAATAACGATAGAGGATAGGGGTTCCACTCTTTGTGCTTTGATGGGTAGGTTGATTATCGAGACTTTGCCCAGCGGTTTTTCGCGGAAGCAAGCCACCACTTTGTGGAGTTGTTTTTGGCCAAAATCCACGGCAAACGAATATGGGTTATAGATGCGCAGTAGCAGGCCGATGCGCGAGCCGGTGAGCACTTTGCGCGGCAGTGTTTCGACTTGAATGGTGATGGCCTCGGTTGGCGCATAATTATCTTGGATTGTCACATAAGCCGTGCGGCGAGGCGCTCCCAGTTCGAGCGGCAAGAAAATCATGTTCAGCGAATCTTTGGGGACTGCATTTTTGGCGGAGTCACTCACCTCGATGGCTACTCTTCGTCCCGACAGATCGTTGTTGGTGGTATGTTTGTGGTATTGATTTGGTTCGCCATAGATGGAGGGGAGCGACATGGTGTGCGTTTTGGTATAAAAATTCATCAGCGCAGCGTTGCGTTTATCGTCTTTTAGGGCTAGTCGTTCCACTTGGTGTGCGGCCAAGGTGTCGGCTGCCGCTCGGCTCAGGGGTTCGGTGTGGATCACTCCCAGCGGTTCGGCCATGGCAGGTTCGGCAAAGAGCATGGCTCGAAAACCGAGAAATACGATAGTTGTCACAAGACCCACCGTGCGCAAGTAGCGTGCCAGGCCAAGGCTGAATTTAGCTCGCGCCGAGAGCACATAGAGCATCGAAAAGCATATGGGCGTGATCCACAGTCCATTTTTGGCCCCGCGCCACGAGGCGAGCAGCATCACGCCGACGTAGACCCAAAAAACCACACGCATGGTGTGTTCCATCGGCGAGCTGGTTTTGGCATTCTTCTGACCTTTGATGAAAAGAACAGCAAGAAATGGAACAAGGATCAAGGGGTTGAACCACATAAAGATAGACCAAGCGACCTTGGCCACCCCCAGCCCGGGTTCTTGCTCGATGGGGTTGAGGAAACTCTCCATCACGGGCCACGAGTTTTGTGCTTGCCACACAATGAGAGGCCATAGGAGCAAGGCGGTAAGGAGCACTATCGCATAGGATCGCCAAGACAAGAGCCTTTTGGGGTGTGCCGCAATGAGGGCAATGATCAGAAAGACCCCGGTGGCGCTTGCCGTAAGTAGCAGAGCCAAGGCCACCGACAGAAGTGCGATGTTGGCCCAGTTTGCTTTTTTTTCGTATCGATTGACGGCCCACAGACAGATAGCCACAGCGAGAAAGAATGTTATTTGGCTCGAAGCAAAGAGCCCATAAATTTGCAGCAGGGGCAGGCTAAAGGCGATCAGAAAATAGGTGACAGCGGAGCCAATCGAGGCTCGCCCTTGGCTCGCCACGCGATAGAAGAGCCATAGCGCGAGGGGTTCGCTCAGCGTGAAAATCAGTCGCACGGCCAGTGGTGTATTGCCGTCCAAGCCAACGCCGAGCCACGTCATCAAGGCGGCCAAGGGCGATAGTTCGACATATCCCCAATCGAGGTTTTTGGCCGCATACCACATAGAGGCTTCCGCGCCGCTCAGGTCGGCCGTTGCAGCGTGGATTATGTTGATCACGGCCCACAGGGCAAAGAGTATTGCCGATAATGTGTAGGGATGTTGTTTTATATATTTGAACATTCTTGCTGAGGGTGGCCTCTAAAAATCGTTTTTTCGTCGTTCAACTTTGGATCTGAAAATCCTCACTTACTTCAAGTAAGCTCCGGTTTTCAGCCCAAAGTTCGCCTTGAAAAATTCAATTTTTAGAACCCCCCCTATGTTTTGATAACGGATTTTATGCTAATGGTGGCCTCTAAAAATCGTTTTTTCGTCGTTCAACTTTGGATCTGAAAATCCTCACTTACTTCAAGTAAGCTCCGGTTTTCAGCCCAAAGTTCGCCTTGAAAAATTCAATTTTTAGAACCCCCCCTATGTTTTGATAACGGATTTTATGCTAATGGTGGCCTCTAAAAATCGTTTTTTCGTCGTTCAACTTTGGATCTATCGACCGATCTGACCGAGGGAATCAAAAATACGGCCTACGAGGTGTATAAATAGCGACGAATACTACGTTTTGGGGTCTTCTCGAACTCGGAAGGGAACAATATGATCTCCGAAATATTCTCGTATGGAGCCACCAAACGATTGAGCTCCACCACATTGACCTTCATTATTTCGCCCAGCAAATTTTGGTCGCGAACACCCAACGAATCAACAACATCATAATCGGGATAGACCAGCGCCACCAACTTCCCATCGCGTTCCATCACCAAGCTTTCCATCACACAGGGCAAGTTATTGAGCTTACTTTCAATCTCTTCGGGGTAAATATTTTGTCCGTTCGATCTAAGAATCATCGTTTTGTTTCGCCCACGAATAAAGATCGTCCCATCATCGCTCACCGAGCCCATATCGCCCGTCGAGAGCCAGCCATCTTGATCGAGCACGGCACGTGTAGCCTCCTCATTTTTGTAGTAGCCCATCATTACATTTTCGCCTCGCACATAGAGTTTACCAACGCCACTGAGCGGTTCGCGATCCACAACTTTCACCTCCATCAACTTCGGCAAGGCTCGCCCACACGATTTGTTGATAAATTCGGCGGGATAGGAGTAGCTAATCAAGGGCGCACATTCGGTCATTCCATAGCCAACGGTGAACGGGAATTTGATGCGCGTGAGGAACTCTTCCACCTCGCCATTGAGGGCAGCGCCTCCAATGATCACTTGCGAAAATTGGCCACCAAAAGCATCAACAAGTTTCTTGCGAATCATGGTGTATATTCCTGCATCGACCAATGGCACGTGGAGTGCGATTTTGGTGACATTTTTGTCGAGCAGAGGCAAGAGCTGTTTCTTGTATATCTTTTCGATAATCAGCGGCACCATAAAGATCACATTCGGTTTGACCTCGGCCAAGGCTTGCAGCAACACTTTGGGCGAGGGGATCTTGCCCAACATGGTCACCCGAGCACCAACGCAGAGCGGATAAATAAAGTCGAACATCAAGCCATAGGCGTGAGCCAAAGGCAAGAACGAAAGCACGCGCGAACCGGGGAAGTGAACGCCGAGCGCTTTGCCGAAGTTCACATTGCCCGCCAAGTTGTTGCCCGACAGCATCACGCCCTTAGAAAAACCGGTCGTCCCACTGGTGTAGCTCAGCAGCACCATCTCGGTGTTCGGGGTGTGGTGGTAGGCTATTTGGTCGGGGGTCAACCCTTCGGGGTATTGTTTGACAAAGAGAGCCTCCATATCGCACATCAACAAGCGTCGCTCGAAATTATCGGACACATATTGCATCGAAAAATCGGCCAGCGAAAACGAGGCACGCAGCTCCGAGATCTGAGAAAGTTCGATCGCCTCAAAATTTTGTTCGCTCGCAAAAAGCACCACACTGTCCGAATGGTTGAGTATGTGTTGCACATCGTTGGCGTTGAACTCTTGCAAGATCGGCACCACCACCGCCCCATATGTGACAACGGCCATAAAGGTCACCGCCCAAGGCAAATTATTACGCCCGATGATTGCTATTTTGTCGCCAGGGGTGACCTCCAATGTACGAAAAAGCAGGTGTAGTTTGGCGATTCGTTCGGCCATTTGCCCATAGGTGAGCTCCTGGTTTTTGAAATAATCTTGCAGAGCCAGCAGATCCCAATTCTCACAAATCGAGGTCTCTATCATCTCTATGAAATTTTCCTTGATCATTTAGTTTCGATAAAGTGTTTTTGTGATTTTATCAAGTTTCGTGATTGCAGAAGCATCGTTTTGGTTTCGTTGATAATGGCCAGATAGAGGATCGATCCGCGGGTACTGGAATCGTTGTCGATCACTCGTTTGACTTGATTTTTGGTACATTGAGCCAATAGGTCAAAAATCTGATCACGTTTGACTAGCGTAGCGTCCAAGTGGGTGTAGTCGCCCGAACGGAGCATGTGGTTGATCATTTGATAGATCGCCCCAACCGAGAAATTGATCTCGCGCAGGTCGTTGATCTGTTCGCGCGAGAGGCCTTGGTGGTTGTTGTCTATGTGTTCGTAGGCCGGCCGAGTGATGTGCACCAAGGCTTTGGCCACCTCGTTGAGGTAGTCGGTCACTTGGACATAGTAGTGCCCCGTGTTGACATTGTCGGCTTTGAGGGCTTGCAGGGCAGGCATCACTTGGTGTTTGCGTTCGTGAGCCGCTTCATACATTTCGTCCGACAGGCGCACTTGTTCGCGTAGCAGTTTGCGATCTTCGTCGAACAAGCCTCTGAGCGTTGTGGCGTATATTGTTGTCACCTGTTCCATCGCATTGCAAATATCTTCCGACGAGCGTTCGATGATCGATCGTTCATCTTTTTGGTAGGCATCTTGGGCCACGGCTTGTTTCTTCTTGCGACGCGCATAAGCCAATTTGCTTTGAATGAGAATTAAAGCACAAAGAATAGCAATGCCGTAGATTGCAAATTCACCGCCATACATAAGAATGAGCGCCACCATAAAGGCAACCGTAAAGGCGATAAAGGCGGTTAGGAACCAACCCGAAATAACGGTCAGCACACCTGTGATACGATAGACTGCCGTTTCGCGCCCCCAAGCTCTGTCGGCCAACGAACTACCCATGGCCACCATAAAGGTGACATAGGTGGTCGAGAGCGGCAATTTGAGCGAAGTGGCCATGGCGATTAGAATCGAGGCGGTCGAAAGGTTGACCGTCGCGCGAATCAAGTCAAAGGGAGCTTGGTCGGCCGCATCGTTCACCACCGGTTGGAAACGCCGCTCGATCCACTCCTGAGCCTTCACGGGCATGTATTTTGTGTATTTCTTGTTGAGCTGCATCGCCGAACGCACCACCGAACGACTGACCGAGGTGGAGCCAAAACGTTCGACACCCGTATCTTGGCGTGCTAGGTTGATCTCGGTTTCGGTCACCGAACGTGCTTTTTTGCTAAACCACAGCGTGAGGGTCATAATTGCCCCTGCCGCAAAAAGATATATCCATTCCACCTCCACTTTGCCTTCCAATACACTCATCTTCATCGTCGTTATGTCGCCCCCGGCCGCCGATAGAGCCGAAGCAGCGTCGAAAGAAGATTTACCCGCCATGAAAACCCCTATGAAATTCACAAGGTCGTTGCCGGCAAAAGCCAAGGCGAGCGATAGAGTACCAGCCAAAACTGTGATTTTCAGTATGTTGAACTTAAAAATCCACTGCACAAAAGCCATCAACAAAGTCCAACCCACAAAGAGCGCCCCCAATACATAGAGCGTGCTTGCTTGGTTGAGCCACAATTTCAGATCGCTGCTGAGCATGGTGGTGTCTTTTAGCCCTTTGAAAACCGCAAAGTACGAAATCGCCGTCAAAGCCATGCCACACCATACGGCACCAATATATTTGAAAGAGCGTTGATAGCGGAACGAAAATATTGTTCGCGTGACGAACATCACCACAATACCCGTTGTAAAGGCCACCACCACCGAGGAGAGGATCCCCGAAATAAGCCCCATCGCATTGCCGCTATTTATGTATTTAGAGAGCGTCTCGCCACCCCCCTCTTGGCTCCAAATCAGCACCAGAGCAACAGCCACCGAGGCTCCAAGAAGTTCAAAAACCAGCGAAACGGTGGTCGAAGTTGGCAGGCCAAAGGTGTTGAACATGTCGAGCAGAATCACGTCCGTAAACATCACGGCCAGAAAGATCATCATTATGCTGTTGAAGTCAAACTGACTAGGGTGGAACACTCCGCTACGCGCGATTTCCATCATGCCGCTCGAAAAGACCGAGCCGAGCAAAATCCCGACCGAGGCCACAATCATAATTACATAACGTGGAGCCGCTTTGGATCCAATTGCCGAATTAAGGAAGTTCACCGCATCGTTGCTCACCCCCACAATCAAGTCCGACACGGCAAGTGCCATCAATATTGTGATTATTACAATGTAAATAGGATCCATGTTTTGGTTGTTTTTTAATTTACAATTAAGTTATTCTATTTAATTTTATCGTCTTACTCTATAATTGTGACAGCGCGGCGCGAATAATATCTTCGGTGGGCATTTCGGGATTGTCGCGCGCGATTTTGCGAACAGTTTTTTCGGTCGCCGCGCGCGAAAAGCCTAGCACCAGCAACGCGTCCAGCGCTTCGTCCCATCGCTCCATTCGCTCGCCACTCTCTTGTTCGCCTTTCGCTCCGCCCTCCATCGCAATCACTTTGAGCACCTTGTCACGCAATTTAACCACCACCATTTCGGCCGTCTTGGGGCCTATTCCCTTCACTTTGGTGAGCATGGCCACGTTGCCCGTGCTCACCATGGTCGCAATATCTTCGGGCGACGAGGACGAGAGCATAATGCGTGCCGTGCCGGCGCCAATACCGCTCACCGAAATCAATAAACGAAACAGCTCCCGCTCTTGGCGCGTGAAAAAGCCATAGAGAACGGGAGCTGAATCTTGAACTATATAAAGATGAGTGTAGAGTAGGGTCTCGACCTTACCCTCCAATTGCTGGTGGGTGTTGAGCGATATATTGATCAGGTAACCTATGCCTGAGGCTTCGACCACAACTGCGGTGTGCGAAAGTGAAGCGATTGACCCCTTTATGTATTCGTACATCTAAAATTTTATCATAAATATGGTGCAAATTTATTAAAATTTTCGCACCTTTGCATAAAATTTAACAAAAACATTATGAGATCACTGCAAATTTTAACACTTTCGGCCGCTGTAGCACTGGTGGTAGCTTGCTCGGGCGACAATTCCGGCTCAAAAAAATCATCAACTGCCGATTCACTTCTTCTAGACCATCAATCGACGGTGGCCTATAACGGCAAGATTGCTTTTGTGCGTATGGACTCTTTGATGAATGGATACGGCATGTACATTGATATGTCGGACGAATTTGGCAAAAAACAGCAAAAAATTCAAGGCGAGTTGACAGCCAAGGGGCGTGGTTTGGAGCGTGAGGCGATGGAATACCAAGAGAAGGCTCAAAAAGGCTTGATCACTCGTTATCAGGCGCAAACGACGGAAGAGAACCTACAAAAGAAGCAGCAGGATATTGTGGCTTACCGTGATCGTGTGCTTGGCGAGTTGAGTCAGCAAGAGGCGGCTATGTCGCGTGAAATTTTTGCTGAGATTTCCGCTTTTTTGGCTGAGTACAATGCGGTTCATGGTTATAGCATGATATTGCAGACGGCGGGTGGTGCGCCAGTTTTGGTGGCTGATCCTCAGTTAGATATTACTAGTGAGGTGATGACCGAGCTCAACAAGCGTTACGAGGTTAAGTTGTCGGCCAAGGATAAGAAATAGGGCGTCCCACGAGGCTTGTGGGGTTTATTTTTCCCGCGGGGAACGGTTATAAGCGGGTGGTATAAACGGATATAACTAAGGTATGATAAGGATAAGCACAATTTTGATTGTGCTTATTTTTTTGATTAGTGTGTGGAGGAGACGTTAAGGAGGAAGATGTTTTCCGGTGTCGATTAAGGGAAACGAAGCTTTCAAGAGCCGGTTCAGAAAAACGAAGTTTTTCAAGAAAAGTTTTGGGTGACTTTTTCAAAAGTCACGATTCTACACGGCGCCTGCACGGTGATTTGTCGCTCGCGCCGCTGGCACCGAGCGGTTGCGCGGAGAGCGGTTTGCGTTAGCTGTACAGCTAGGGTCGTCCGCGGTTGCCCACATTTCAATGC
>JAVWYC010000072.1:0-8619 GCA_036661755.1 Mucinivorans sp.
TATCTTGGGGCAGGCGTGCCCCAAACCCTCGCTGGGGATTAAATGCGATTTTAGGCATTGAAATGTGGGCAACCGCGAAGACCCTAGCTGTACAGCTAAGGCAAACCGCTAGCCGCGCAACCGCGAAGTGCGAGATAAGGCAAACCGCTCGGTGCCAGCGGCGCGAGCGAAAAAATCGCCGTGCCGGCGCCGTGTCGAATCGTGACTTTTGAAAAAGTCACCCAAAACTTTTCTTGAAAAACTTCGTTTTTCTTAACTGCTCTTGAAAAACTGCGTTTTTCTGAACCGGCTCAAGGTGATTCCGTTTTTTATGAACTGCACTTACACACACGAAAAAACACTACTCCGCAGACTTCACCACAGGCTTCACTCGATCTAACTCCCCCTGCGAAATCGATATGCGAGGCGTAATGATCGGTGACTTCAATGGATCCGTACCGTCTGGCAAAATAGGGTAATTACCCTTCAACGACTCGCGCGTGTCATAACGCAATGTCGAATTATCTCGCGTGAAATTGCCCCACTGCAAGTTGCGCTCTGCCTTCGCCTTGTCAATCTCAGCCCGCTGCTTGTCTATCTCCTGCTGAATGTGCTGAGCCACCTTGTCGCCATCGAAACCCATGTGATCCATAGGCAAGAAAAACGAACCGAATGAAAAAACCAACTGCCGCTGAACATTCCACGACTGACCACGACGATCGACCACAGGAATGCCGTAGGGCGGCAAACGATTCATCGCCCCAATAATAGCATAATCAATCCATGGACGCAACGAATGACCAACACGAATAGTGTGAATGTTACCCAAGGTGTCGATCTGAAATTTGCAGGTCATATAACCATTAATGCCCTTGATCTGATCTTCCGAAAGTTCGACCTTCAGATTAGTAGACACAAAAGCCAACAACTCATTGACGTCGCTTTGCGAACCGTAGACAGGGTTGAACTTTTGAATTTTTCGGGCTGTTTGTTGCCCATATGCACTTTGAGTGCCAAGGATTAAACACCCAAGCAAACTAATCAATAAATATTTCATCGGCAAATATCCAGTTTATGGTTCCGCCACCGGGTAGTCCCATTGGGGTTGGTTTGTTAAGGCCCACAAGGCGCACGTAGCGAGCTGTGGTCGAGCCTTCGATCGTCATGCTTGCGCGCGTTAGGGGTGTTGTACGGCTATCTATCGAGTACCCTGTGCGTCCAAATTCGCGCCACGAAGCCTTGTCGTTGCTCACCGTAACGATCAGTTCGCTAGGCAGGTATATCCACGTTCCGCTACTGAGTAGGAACGAACCGCTCACCGTTTTTATTGCCGTTGGTGTGCCCAGATCGATCGTCACGTCGAAATTTCGGTTATTGAAACCTTGCATCAAACCATCGTTGTGTTGTGTTGTTCCTGTGATGCCATCGAGCAGCGTTTTGTTGCCATTGTCGCCCAGGTAAGCGGCGTCGGGCGGAGTGCCATATGTGATTTGCGCGCCGATCCCACGGTGCATGCCAATGAGCCTTTCGCTGGCAAGGGTCGAGAGGGCTTTACCGTCTTTGGCTACGATGGCCTTGATGGTTGTGGTTTTGTTGATTTCTATCGGTTGGCTGTATAGTGACGAGGCACATGTTGGTTCTGTGCCGTCGAGTGTGTAGAAGATTTGGGCACCATGGATTTCCGAAATCATATCTACGATAAATATTTTTTTAATTGTGTCGTATCGTGTTTGCATTTCCACGATATGCGAGCCGTGGTGGGCGGCCGCTCCAAGGGCGGTGTATCGCCCCCCCATGGCCACCAATCGTTGCGAGAAGTCGTTCCATTCTTTGCCTTCTTTGGGTGACCACACTACTTCGGCCAGCGCCGCCATGCGCGGCAGCACCATGCGTTCCACGTGCGAGAATTGTTCTATAAATTCAGTCCACAGATTGGCTTGTGCGCCAAGGATATGTTTACTTTCTTGTGGTGAAAGTGTTTGCGGTATTGGTTCGTAGTCGAACACACGGCGCACGGTGGTCACCATGCCGCCCATTGCTTTTGGTTCGCTTTGGGGTGTATTTTGGTGATAGTCGAAATAGAGATATGAATTGGGTGTCATAATCACGTCGTGTCCTTGGCTTGCAGCTTGGATTCCGCCGGCGATACCTCGCCAACTCATCACGGTGGCGTTGGGGCTTAGTCCGCCCTCCAATATTTCGTCCCACCCGATAATATTTTTGCCTCGCGAATTGACAAAGCGTTCGATTCGTTGCATGAAGTAGCTTTGCAGTTGGGCTGTTGTTTTGAGTCCTTCGGTCTTCATTCGTGCTTGGCATTTAGGGCAAGCCGTCCAAAAGCGCATATCCACCTCGTCGCCGCCGATATGAATATAGGGTGCGTCTGGGAAGAGGGCTATCGTTTCATCGAGAATGTTTTCCAGAAAAGCAAACACTTGTTCATTGCCCGCGCAGTAGCACGTGGCCATCGAGTCGGGGTAGTAGCCTCCCGGGGTGACTTCTTGTGGTCTTCCCAAGCAGCTAAGCTCGGGATAGGCCGTAAAGACTTCCGACGAGTGGCCCGGGATTTCGATCTCCGGAATCACCTGCACCCCGCGCTCGGCGGCGTAGGCCACTATATCGCGAATTTGTGCTTGGGTATAGAATCCGCCATAGGTTGGTTTTTCGCCTGCTGCGCGATTGATCGGTTGGCGCGCGTCCCAGTCTTGGTCTAGTCGATCAATTCTAAGGGAGGCTTTTTCGGTCAAGAGCGAATATGCTTTCGATTCCATGCGCCAGCCTTGGTCGTCGGTCAGGTGCCAATGGAAGCGATTGAGTTTGTGTATGGCTAGGTAGTCGATATATTTTTTGACGCTATCGGCCTGAAAGAAGTGACGCACACAATCCAGGTGCATACCGCGGTAGCCAAAGCGGGGATAGTCCATGATTTCCAGTTGCGGCAGCACAACTTCCACGCGAGCAAAGTTGGCCGATCGGCTCCACGCTTGTTCGGGCAGCAATTGTTTGATCGTTTGCAAGGCATATATGGCGCCCGAATAGTCGTTGGCTTTAACTTCGATTTCGTCTTCGTCGATTTTGATTTGGTAGCCTTCTTTGAAGCCCCAATCATCGGTTCGTTCGATGTTGATTGTTCCTTTTTTGTCGTTGTCGGTTAGGCTAATTTGCCAGCCCACCATCATCGCGCCAAGTTCTTTGACATAAAATTCAGCAGCTTTTTTCAGCACCGAATCGCCTTTGGTGTAGCTCACACTAAGGGGCGAGTGGAGTGTCAAGGTGTTGCCCGCCTTGATTTCGATCTTCACCGGGCGCGGAATGATGGACACCTCGGTGCTTGTCATTGTACGATTACAGGCAGCAACAGCGCTTAGGGCTATCAAGGTGCAAAGGGCAAGTAATTTTCTCATCTTTATTCGTTTTTTTATCTTTTTATGTATGGTGATTTCCGGGAAATTGAATTATTTCGGATTATGCGATTTTTTTTTTAGAATTTAGAATGGAGCATCTTCAAAAGTATTGTTTGGCGCCATTGTTGGTGCCGGCACAGTGGCCACGCGCCCTTGCGATGCGCTCAGGGCGTCGAAGCCTTGCTCGTCGGCCTCGAATCCCGGCGATGTGACGTTAGTGTAGCCTCCACTTTGTATGTTACCAAAGCCCGTGTCGTCCCAATCGACGAATTTGGCTTGTTCGTGACGAAAGCGCAGGCGCACGGTATCCACGGCGCCATTACGGTGTTTGGCCACTATCACTTCGGCCAATCCGGGTGTTGGTGTGCCATCTTCGGTTTCGCTCATGCCGTAATATTCCGGGCGGTGGATAAAGGCCACAATATCGGCATCTTGTTCGATGGCGCCCGATTCGCGCAAGTCGCTCAGCTGTGGACGTTTGGTTCCGCCGCGACTTTCCACCGAACGATTGAGCTGCGACAGGGCAAGGATCGGCACATCGAGCTCCTTGGCGATGGCCTTCAACGAGCGCGATATCATGGCCACTTCTTGTTCGCGATTGCCGCCTCGGGAATCGGTCACAGCGGCCGTCATTAGTTGCAAGTAGTCTATTATTATGAGCTCCACCTTGTGGTTGAGTTTCAGCCGTCGAGCCTTCGATCGAAATTCAAAGATCGATAGTGCCGGCGTGTCGTCTATAAATAGTTGAGCTGCGGTGAGTGGTTTGGTTGCTATTTCTAGTGTTTTCCACTCATCGGGCGATAGTTTTCCTGTTTTTATGGTTTGCGATGCTATCTGTGATTCACCGATCAAGAGTCGGATCATCAATTGCACGGAGCTCATTTCGAGCGAGAAGAAGGCCACCGCACGGTTGTAATCCACGGCAATGTTGCGCGCCATGGTGAGCACAAAGGCGGTCTTACCCATCGATGGACGAGCGGCAATGATCACCAAATCAGACGGTTGCCAACCGAGCGTGAGCCGATCCAGCTCCGTAAAGCCACTCGGCACACCGCTCATTCCGTCGGGTTTGTTGGCCGCGGCTTCGATCATTTGCATGGCCTTGGTCACAATATCTTTGGAGGCTTGCACATCGCGGCGGATATTCCCTTCGGCAATATCGAAGATCGCTTTTTCGGCATGTCCCACCAACTCTTCGACGTCAAATTCGTCGGAGAATGATTTTGTTTGTATCGATGTGGCGGCCGAAATCAATTGGCGTTGCACATATTTTTGCGCCACTATTTTGGCGTGATATTCAAGGTGCGATGCCGAGGCTACTTTCTGGGTCAGTCCGGTCAGGTAGGCCATACCGCCAACGGCAGCTAGGTTGCCGTTCTTTTTAAGCTGGGCGCCCACCGTGTATAGGTCGATCGGTTCGATTGCCGCCGATAGTTCGAGCGCCGCTTGGAAGATCAATTGGTGGGCATCTTTATAGAAAGATTCGCCGCTGAGGATCTCTTGTATGCCAAGTATCGCATTTTTTTCGATCATAATGGCACCCAAGACAGCCTCTTCCAATTCGAGCGCTTGTGGCGGCACCTGCCCCACTTGCTTGCTGATGGCTTGCAGCGTGTCGCTCGCTTGGCGTCGCTCTTGTTGTTTGCGTTTTTCTGCTATTGTTTTTTCTGCCATTTTTTTGGTTGTGATCGATTGGTGGGATAAGACTGGTGGTCAAAAAAATATGATTTTTGTTTATCTTTACTTATTTTGTCGCGTGCCACATAGACTTTTTTCATCGTATAGGGGTCGAAACCGGTGTAGAAGATAACCGACGATAGGGTCATGGGAGTGGGTGTAAAGTCCTGCACTTGGTTGGTGAGTACGCTGCGTGTTTTGTCTTTCAAGGCTTGCATATCTTTTTCTGTGCACCCCGGGTGAGCCGAAATAAAATAGGGGATCAACTCATAGCGCAACGAATTAGCTGCACAAATTCGATCGAAATCGACTTTCAACTTCTCGAAAAGCGAAAACGATGGTTTGCGCATCAAAGCGAGCACCGACGCTTGGGTGTGTTCGGGTGCCACTTTGAGCCGCCCGCTGGTGTGGTGTTTGATCACCGTTTCCAGATACTGCACATCGCTAAACATATCGTATCGAATGCCGCTGCCGATAAAGGCGTGGCGCACGCCGGGTTTTTGACGCACGGCGGCGTATAGGTCGAGTATTGGCGCGTGGTCGGCGCATAGGTTGGCGCAGATTTTGGGGAACAAGCAACTTGCGCGACGACACTTGGCACACAGTTCTCTGTTCTGCCCTCCCGTGAGCCACATATTAGCCGACGGGCCGCCAATGTCGGTGATCGTGCCGTGGAAGCCCTCCATCTGAGTCACTTTGTCCACCTCGTTCAATATCGATTGTCGGCTACGCGAGGCCACGAATTTGCCTTGGTGCATCGATATGGCGCAAAAGCTGCACCCGCCATAGCAACCACGGTGCGAATTGATCGAGAATTTTATCATCTCCCAAGCGGCTATCTTTTTGCCTCTATAGCGCGGCGCCGGCGCACGCATATATGGTAATTCGTAAGTGGCGTCACATTCGGCAGCCGTAAAGGTTGGGTAGGGAGGGTTAACCACCACCGCCCCATCTTTGCATGGCTCCACCAGCAGCGGCGCTTGCACCATATTGCTAGCCGTTTCGATAGCCACAAAATTTTCGGCAAATTTCCGACTATCGCTCACACACTCTTCATAGGAGTGCATGGCTTTGATCGATGGCGGCGGGTTTTTGGTGAAGTGAACCGTTTGCGCAATGTCGGTCAGCGGCAATTTATTTTCTATGGCTTGTGCCACATCGAGGATCGCCTTTTCGCCCATGCCATAGATCAACAGATCGGCGCCACTTTCCACCAAAAACGATGGCCGCAATTTATTTTGCAAATAGTCGTAGTGTGTCAAACGTCGCAGCGAGGCTTCGATCCCGCCCAGAACGACGGGCGTTGTGGGGTATAGTTTTTTGAGTATTTCGGTGTATACGATCGTTGGGTAGTCGGGTCGTGCTCCGGCGCGATTGTCGGGCGTGTATGCGTCGTCAGATCGCAGGCGCAGTGTGGGTGTGTAGTGGTTGACGGTCGAGTCCATGGCTCCCGCCGTGACACCAAAAAAGAGCCGCGGCGCGCCCAGTTTCTTGAAATCGCGCCAATCTCCCCTCCAATCGGGTTGCGGGACAATGGCCACACGGTAGCCTGCCCCTTGGAGCGTACGCCCGATAACGGCCGCCCCAAATGAGGGGTGGTCTATATAGGCGTCGCCGGTGAAGAGCACCACGTCTAGCGATTGCCAGCCCAAGGCGGCAACCTCCTTGGCCGATGTAGGCAAGAACATATTTTGCATATGTTACAAAAGTACGATTTTTTTTGAGTTCCTCGACTTCGATTCACCAAAAATAGGTTATATTTGCTTAAAATATACAACAAATGAGCGAAACACTAACTTATGGATTGCTGGTTTTCACCTCTTTCTTCACCTTGGTCAACCCCGTGAGCACGATGCCTGTTTTCCTTAGCTTGACAGCCGACTTGGAGCAAAAGCATCGTGTAGCCATTGCCAAAAAAGCACTTGGAGCTGCTTTTCTTATTATTTTGGTTTTCGCTTTTTCCGGTCAGTTTTTGTTCAAATTTTTCAATATTTCGGTCGATAGTTTCCGTATTGTGGGAGGTGCTATTTTTTTTGTTGTGGGCTTCGATATGCTCAACGCTCGCCTTTCGCACATCAAGGTCAAGGAGTCAGAGATCGAACAATCGGTCAACGATATTGCCATCACACCCTTGGCAATCCCTATGCTTTGCGGCCCGGGAGCCATCACCAACGCCATCGTTTTGATGCAAGACGCTCAAACACTGGTCATGAAAATCACGTTTGTTGTGGCCTTGTTTTTGATGATCGTGGTCAGCTACGTTATTTTGGTGAGCTCTTCGCGCTTGGTCAAGGTGATGGGGCAAACAGGGATCAATGTCATGATGCGCCTTATGGGGCTGATAGTGATGGTGATTGCGGTCGAATTTTTCTTGTCGGGGATTCGTCCTTTTCTCGAAAGTTTGTTGAAATAACCACAGGTGACTTCTTTGAAATAAATTGAAAACTGTTTTTTTATGTTTTTGTGTAAAATAAATTTGGTTTATAATATAAAGTAGTTTATATTTGTGACGTGATTAATCAACAAAAGTCGCTTAACAAACCATTAACAAACAAAATCATGGAAGACAAGACCTTAAATTCACAAGAGAGTATCGAGCTCATCACTCGTATGATTGCTCAAACGCGCCAAAAGTTCGAGCGTGGTGGCGGTACAATTTTCCTCGTCATGGGCTACATCTCTTTTACGGTTTCGCTGGCCGTTTATTTTCTAGACGAGCATTTCGCTCTTTCTTGGGCGCCGGCATTGTGGTGGCTAATCCCACTTATTGGTTGGCCGACAATCTACTTTATAGAGCGAAAACGACCCAAAAGCATACGTACTTACGTCGACAAAATGATTTCTTATCTGTGGATAGTGAGTGGTGCGGTGGCTTTCATCTTCCCTATGGTGGGCATATTCAATTGGTTGGTCTGCATGATGATTATACCGGTGGAGTCGATGATACTTTCCATGGCCACTATTCTCTCGGGAGCTTTTATTTCATTTCGTCCGCTTGTCATTGGTGGCATTGTGGCTTTGGCTCTCTCTTTTTTGATGTTTTTCTTAGAGGGTTTTG
This sequence comes from Mucinivorans sp., assembly GCA_036661755.1. Classification (GTDB taxonomy): domain Bacteria; phylum Bacteroidota; class Bacteroidia; order Bacteroidales; family Rikenellaceae; genus Mucinivorans. Next base: position 8,119 of record JAVWYC010000072.1, read on the forward strand.
AGCTAATATTTGCTGCCATGTTTTTGGTTGCGATGATTATTCCGGGTCACATTTTGAATTACAGGGCACAGTGTTCAAAGAATTAGATCCACTTTTGCATTCAGAATTGCGCTTGGCTATCATGTCGTTGTTACTTTCTGTCGCCGAGGCCGATTTTTCGTATTTGCGAGACAAGACTCAGGCTACTTCGGGTAATTTGAGTGTTCAGATAGACAAGTTGCGTGTTGCTGGTTATATTGAGGTGAGCAAGGGTTTTCGGGGCAAGATGCCTCAGACTTTGTGTCGTATAACTGATCGTGGCATTGCGGCTTTTGCCAGTTACGTTGAGGCTTTGCGTAGTTATGTAGATTTGGCCAAATAGCGCAGCTTGCTCGCCGCGCTAGTTTGCGCGCTGCGCAAAACTATTCTAGCTTTTTAGTTTGTACTAGCTTTTTAGTTTGTACTATTCTAGCTCTATTTCTTTGCCAGCTTTTTAGTTTGTACTATCTTGGCTCTATTTCT
>JAVWYC010000073.1:0-8540 GCA_036661755.1 Mucinivorans sp.
ATAGCTTGTGGCGGCACACCCCAAGCCATCACCCTGAACCGGCTCTTGCTCAATCCCACCAACACAAAAAAGCCTCACGCAAAAAATGCGCAAGGCTCAATAAAACCAGCAGACTGCCAATAATCTACTTCTTAATAGCCGCAATACCCGGCAACTCAATGCCCTCCATATATTCGAGCAACGCACCACCACCAGTGGATACATAAGAAACCTTGTCGGCCAACCCAAATTGATTGATGCAAGCCACCGAATCACCACCACCAATCAACGAATAAGCACCCTTGGCCGTAGCCCTAACAATAGCCTCGGCCACCGAACGAGAACCCTTAGCAAATGAAGGCATCTCGAACACACCAACAGGGCCGTTCCATAAAATAGTCTTTGAATCCTCAATAACCTTCGCGAATCGCTCCATCGACTCTGGGCCAATATCCATACCCTCCCAACCATCTTCGATAGAATCGGCCGGCAAAACTTTTTTGTTGCAATCGTCAGAGAATTTGTCGCCACACAACGCGTCGTCAGCCAAAATAATCTGCACGCCCTTCGACTTGGCTATATCCATAATGTGAAGCGCCGTAGCAAATTGATCAGGCTCACAAAGCGAACCACCAACCTTGCCCCCCATGGCGGCCTTAAAGGTGTAGGTCATACCGCCACCGATAATCAAGTTGTCCACCACCGACATCAACGATTCGATAATGGTGATCTTGGTCGACACCTTCGACCCACCGAGAATGGCAGTGAAAGGGTGCTTGGCGTTTTTGAGCACACCGTCTATCGCGCGCAGCTCGTTCTCCATAATATAGCCAAACATTTTGTCGTTCGGGAAATATTCGGCAATCAGCGCCGTAGAGGCATGCGCACGGTGAGCCGTTCCAAAGGCATCATTGATATACGCGTCGGCATAGGATGCTAATTTTTTGACGAAATCTTTTTGTGCTGCTTTGACCGCTTTTTTGGCTACTGCTTTTTCTTCGTCCGACGCATCGTCGGCCAAGCCGCGCGCCTTACCCTCTTCTTGGGCATAGAAGCGCAAATTTTCGAGTAGCAACACTTGTCCGTCTTTCAAGGCAGCCACTTGTTGGTCGGCCGCTTGGCAATCGTCTGCAAAAATTACTTTTTCGCCCAGTAATTTTTCGATGGTTGGGATAATGTGTTTCAGCGAAAATTTGTCGGTCACACCCTTTGGACGACCAAGGTGCGACATCAAGATTGCTGACCCGCCACCTTCTAGTACTTTTTTGATTGTAGGGATTGCCGAACGAATACGGGTGTCGTCGGTCACTGTGAATGAAGCGTCGAGTGGAACGTTGAAATCCACACGAATAATGGCTTTCTTACCCTTGAATGGGTATTTGTCGATTGATTGTTGCATTTTTGTATCTCTTTTTTATGAAAATTCAGAACGATTGAATAAGCAAAGATAGTAAAAATTGTGTAACTTTGTCTAAATTTTATATTTCTTGATGATGAAAAAAATCATATTTATCCTTTCTATTTTTGCATTTGGCATTAATTTAGCCTCTGCTCAACAAGAGCTCCCGCTGTGGAGTGCGGCTCACCCTGCGCCTCACAAAAGCGTGCTCACGGGGCCCGAAACTGCGCCCGACGATGGCGGACGAATCGAAAACATCACACAACCAACCATCACTGTTTACTTGCCCGAAAAATCGAAAAGCACGGGGCAGGCGGTGATCATGTGTCCCGGCGGGGCGTACTATCTTTTGACGACATACAACGAGGGGTCGTTTTTTGCTCCTCTATTGAACGAGAATGGCATTGCTTGTATTGTACTCAAACACAGAATGCCGGGGGGGGTGCACTATTTGCCGCTCGAAGATGCCGATCGGGCGATGGAAATCGTGCGCCAAAATGCTACGAAATGGGCGATCGACACCTCGAAGATCGGGGTATGCGGTTTCTCGGCCGGGGGCAATGTGGCGGCTATTTTTTCTACGATGGGGGCTATTCGTCCAGCATTCACTGTACTTTTTTACCCGGTGGTTTCAATGCGTCAGGGCATCACCCACGAGGGTTCGCGCGAGAATTTGATGGGCAATTTGCCCCTGCGCGACTATTACAGTGCCGAGCTTCGAGTGGACGCCAAAACGCCGCCCGCTTTGATGTTTCACTGCCTGGACGACACCGCGGTGTCGATAGCCAATAGTTATTTGTATAATGACGCTTTGCGGGCTCACCATATCCCGAGCCAAGTGGTGGCTTACCCAACGGGCGGCCATGGTTGGGGTTTTTCTGACAAGATGCCCTCGCACGAAAATATGAAGGTCACGTTGGTCGATTGGCTCAAAAAGCTCAATAAATAGTATGGAGTTCAACATTTTTCGTTTCGATCAAGTCACCTCCACCAACGATTTGGCAGCCGATCTCTCTTATGGGCATGGCTCGATAGTTACGGCCAGTGCGCAGAGTGCCGGTCGTGGCCAGCGGGGCAACAAGTGGGAGAGTCGTCGGGGCGAAAATTTAATGTTCTCGCTCGTTGTTTGCCCCACGCACATTCGTGTAGACGAGCAATTTTCGCTCTCTATGATCACGGCTCTGGCCGTGGTTGATGCTTTGCGCACGGCGGGGGTGGAGGCTCTAATCAAGTGGCCTAATGATATTTATGTGGGCCAACGCAAAATTTGCGGGATATTGATCGAGCACAGTTTTTCGGGGCCCGAGCTCTCGCGCACCATCATCGGGGTGGGCGTCAATGTGGCTCAGAGCGAGTTTGAGCCAACGGCCGCGCGTGCTGTTTCTTTGGTGCAGCTTGGTGTGACGGGGGTCGATGTGGAGGCGATGCTCGGTTTGTTTTGCTCCTCTTTTGCGGCGCTTTACGAGCTCAGTTTCGCTCCTTTGGCTCTCCAAAATTTGGGTGAGCGATATATGGCGAATCTCTATCGTGGTGAAGGCTTTTTCCCCTATCGCGACACTGCTTCCACCGAACATTTCGCGGCTCGCATTGCAGCCATAGACCCGGCTTCGGGCCTCTTGACGCTCGAGGATCGGAGCCACGAGCAACGCAATTATCACTTCAAGGAGGTGGAATTTTTGATCGATTGAATTTCGGTGACTGATAATTTTTTTTGAACATTTTTAAGCACAAAATAGCATGATAAAAGGAGTAATTTTCGATATGGACGGTGTATTGGTCGACAATCGCGATGTGCACATTGCGGCGTTCCAAACTTGGTGCGAGCGTCACAACATAGCTTTGCCGTCGGATTTTCTGATCAATTTTTTCGGCATGGGCAATGTCGATATTTTCCGCCAAGTATTGGCCGACCCATACTTGGAACTACCAACCATTCTTCGTTACTCAGCCGAAAAGGAGGCCATTTATCGTGAGGCTTTCGCCTCAACCATCACTCCCCTCAAGGGTTTGGTGCCCTTGCTCGCCGACCTCAAAGAGCGCGGGGTGAAGCTGGCCGTTGGTAGTTCGGGCATGCGCCAAAACGTGAATTTTGTGTTGAACGCCTGTGGCATTGCCTCCTATTTTGACGCCATTGCCGATGGTGATATGATCCATAACGCAAAGCCGCATCCTGAGGTTTTTCTGCTTGGCGCCGATCTTTTGGGCTTAAAGGCCGATGAATGTTTTGTCTTTGAAGATTCGTTTTCCGGCATTCAAGCCGCGCGTGCTGCCGGCATGGGTGTGGGTGTGTTGGCCACTACTTTTGCGCGTGCCGAGCACAAGGATTACGATTTTTTGCTAGATGATTTTACGCAAATCACAGCCTCTGACTTTATAAAATAGTGTAGCCATGTTATTCCATTTGATCGACTATTTGTCGCAATTTTTCGATATTCCGGCAATGGGCATGATGCGCTCTATCTCCTTTCGTTCGGTGGCCGCTATTGTGCTCTCGTTGCTGATCACCATTGTCATTGGGCGTACAATTATCCGCGCTCTGCAACGCAAGCAAATAGGCGAACAGATCCGCAACTTGGGGCTCGAAGGTCAAATGGCCAAAAGCGGCACTCCGACCATGGGCGGTTTGATTATTTTGACTGCCATTTTGGTTCCCGTTCTCTTGCTGGGCAATCTCTCTAACATATACATCATACTGATGCTCGTAGCCACCATTTGGCTCGGTTTGATTGGCTTTATGGACGACTACATCAAGGTTTTCCGCGGCAACAAAAAGGGTTTACCCGGCAAACTGAAAGTGCTGGGGCAAGTGGTATTGGGTGTGATTGTCGGCACCACAATGTGGGCGCATGCCGAGATTGTGATCCGCGAAAAGGCGCCGGCCTATATGGCCAAAAGTGCCGAGGTGGTCGTGGCTCACGACCTAGGCGACGGGGTAAAGAAAGTTCCGCTCTTGGCACCCGAAAAGTCGACGATGACCACGGTGCCGTTTTTCAAAAACGCGCAACTAGACTATCGCGACTTGGTTCCTATTTCGGGTCACGTGGGCGACGTTTTGGGGTGGTTGCTCTATATTTTAGTGGCCACTTTGGTCATTGTGGCCGTGAGCAACGGGGCCAACCTGACCGACGGCCTAGATGGCCTGGCCACCGGGGTGTCGGCTCCTATTGTGGTGGTGCTGGGTTTGTTGGCTTATTTTTCGGGCAACGTGATCTATGCTGCCTATCTGGATATTCCCCACATACCGGGTTCGGGCGAATTGATGATCTTTGCCGCCGCTTTTGCCGGCGCGCTGATCGGTTTTTTGTGGTACAACGGCTATCCGGCACAAGTTTTCATGGGCGACACGGGCTCCTTGGCCATTGGCGGCATAATTGCCGTTTTTGCGTTGCTCATTCGCAAGGAGCTACTCCTGCCGATTTTGTGCGGAGTATTTTTTGTCGAGAGCCTCTCGGTGATGATGCAAGTGGGGTGGTTCAAGTACACCAAATTGCGATATGGCGAGGGGCGCCGCATTTTTTTGATGTCCCCCCTACACCACCACTACCAAAAACGTGGCTTTGTGGAAAACAAAATCGTCCTGCGCTTTTGGATCATTCAACTCTTATTGGCCGCTGTCACCTTGGCTACGCTCAAAATTCGATAATTCGATAAACTTACACAATACAATCAATTGACGATGAAAAAAATTCTGATTCTTTGCCTTATTTTTATTTCTAGTATCGCTTGGTCGCAAGAGCAGCAAGCGCGCTACATCTTTTACTTTATTGGCGATGGCATGGGGCCGCTCCATGTGGAGCTTGGCGGTGGCGATAGTTTGTCTTTCACCTCTTTTCCGGCGCAAGGCACTCTGACCACCTACTCGGCTTCCGCAAAAGTCACCGACTCGGCAGCCGGCGGCACGGCACTCGCCACGGGTAGCAAAACAGCCAATGGCACGCTCGGCATGAATGCCGACCATTCGGCTCCACTATACAGTGTGGCGGTCGACGCCCATCAAAAAGGGCTCAAAGTGGGCATACTCACCACCGTCAGCATCGACCACGCTACGCCAGCCGCCTTCTATGCCCACGTGCCCAAGCGCACCATGGCACACGCCATCGCCCAACAGTTACCAACCACGGGCTTTGAACTCTTTGCCGGCGCGGGCTTTGTGCAACCAGAAGATCTCTTTAGCGTTTTTGCCGATAGCGCCTACACGGTGGTTCGTGGTCGCGGGGCGATCTTAGAGGGGAAAAAAGTGATTTGGATCCAAGATCGAGGCAAAAATGTGGGCGAGTTGCCCTATGCTCTCGATCGAAAGCAGGACGATATGCGTTTGGAGGAGATGACTTCGAGCGCCATTAAATTTTTGACCAGCGACACGAGCGGCTTTTTTATGATGATCGAAGGGGGCAAAATCGATTGGGCGGCGCATGCCAATAATGGCAAAAATATTCGCGGCGAGGTGCAAGACCTTAGCGCCGCAGTGGCCCAAGCAGTCGAATTTTATAAGGCACACCCCAACCAAACGTTGATCATTGTCACAGCCGACCACGAAACAGGAGGCTTAACATTGTCGCCCACACGCTTTTCGACCATGGATCACACCAACACCCCTGTGCCTATTTATGCTCTGGGCGTTGGAGCCGAATCCTTTGCCGGAGCCAAAGACAATACCTCGGTGGCCGCTACTTTGCGCACCCTTTTGCCTCGTTAAATTTTGAGTTGACGATACTCAACAATTCCGCTCACAAAACAGAACGCTAAATATATGGATCAAAATAGTGAAAAAATTATTACCTTTGACCCATATATTTGGCCATTTGCATGATCCAATTCCTCGATTTTACGCCCTCGATCATATACCTTTCTTCGGCGCTTGTTGTTTTACTCTTCCTTTCGGCGCTCATTTCGGGCTCCGAAACGGCATTTTTTTCGCTCTCGCCAGCCGAACTATCAAGGCTCAATGACGAAAAATCAAACGGAGCCCTTGCCGCTCGGCAGCTGCTCGACAAGCCGGAAACGTTGCTCTCTACGATATTGATTTTCAACAACTTGGTCAATATTGCGGCTATCTTAGTGGCCAACGCACTCATCGACCACATTGTGCTCATTAGCCAATGGGCGGCTATCGAATTTCTGATCAAAGTTGTGGTGGTGACCTTCATCTTGCTGCTCTTTGGCGAGATCATGCCCAAGATATTCTCTAATTCACACACCTATCGCTTTACGATCTTTGTCGCGCCATTCGTTATCTTTGTGCGTCGACTGCTTTGGCCTCTCTCGTGGATACTCACCCGTAGTGGAGCCTTCGCCACACGAGCCCTCGGCTCACAACACGAAGGAGTGAGCATCGACACTCTGGCCGGAGCGATCGAACTCACCCAAAACGAAACCGAAGAAGACAAAAAAATGCTGTCCGGCATCGTGCAATTCGTGGGCACAGAAGTGGTGGAAATCATGAAACCTCGTATCGACGTTGTGGCGCTCGACAAAGAGTGGGATTTCGAGAGGGTACGCCGCGAAATCATCGCCTCACCCTACTCGCGCCTGCCGCTCTACGAGAGCACGGTGGATCAAATAAGCGGCATCATACACATCAAAGACCTCTTGCCCTACATCGACAGAGACGCTGATTTTGAGTGGCAAAAAGTGGCGCGCGAAGCCTACTTCGTACCCGAAAACATGAAGATCAACGACCTGCTTGAAGAGTTCCAAGCGCGCCGCAAACATATGTGTATCGTGGTGGACGAATATGGAGGCACGCTGGGCATCGCCACTCTGGAAGATGTGTTGGAAGAAATAGTTGGCGAAATTTCGGACGAAAGCGACAAGGAGACCAATGAACTCTATAAAAACTTGGGTAACGGCAATTTTATATTCGATGGCAGCACACACCTAGTCGATTTTGCACGCGCTGTGCCGGGCATGAACGAAGATTTGATAGACAAGGCCAAGGGCGAGACCGATACTCTGGCCGGTTTGATGATGGAGATTCGTGGCGACTTCTTCAAAGTGGGCGAAACTGTTAACCTAGGGCGCATCACCTTGCGTGCCGAGGCTGTCGAAGGCTACCGAATCACCAAGGTGCATGTGCACGTTAGCCCCACAATCGAACGATGACCGACCGCTTGATCACCATGGCTCAGTGTTCCGCCGCCCAACATTTGGCCGTCGAAAACATGATGGCCGAGCAACATTGCGCCGCCTCGCACGTGGAGCACCGACCTTCCGGTGCGCCATACTTGGCCACGGCCAACAACGAACCGCTCGATCGACACATAAGTATTTCGCATACAGCTAATTACCTAGTCATGATCAGTGGCGCATCGGCTTGCGGGATCGACATCGAGGTGATCGATCGACGGGTGGAGCACCTAGCTTCGCGTTTTGCCAGCTCGACCGAGATGGCGCTTGCCCGGCAAGTGATTCGCTCCAATCCGGCATTGCTTGTTTGGTGTGTCAAGGAGGCGCTCTACAAAATGTTTGATCGCCAAGGCGTCGATTTTTTGCGTGACTTGTGCCTTGTGAGCCGTGGGGCAAGCGCCCAGATACTTACCGCCCAAGCTTTTGGCGAGCAGGTCGATTTACAGTGGCAAATAATAGAAACAACAGATAAAATACTACAAATAAACACTTTATAATCATGAAACAGACATTGGTACATCTTCGTTGGGGTGATATTGATATTTTAGGACACGTTTATAACGGTTACTATCAACACTATTTCGATGCAGGCAAGAGCGATTATTTCAACGCTACTTTGGGTTTATCCACTGTAATGAGCGAGGATGGTGTGGGGATAGTAACGGCGACAACGACCACTAATTTTTACGAGTCAATTTTGCCTGACAATAAGGTTATGATTGAGACTTTGGTTCATCATTTGGGCAACAAGGGCATCACCATGAAGCAGCGTATTGTAGATCGCAAGACGGGTGCGGTTAAGGCTGACACGTGTTCTGTGATGGTGTGTATAGACATTGCCAACGAGCATATGAGTGTTGAGATTCCGAAGCGTTGGCGTGAGAATTTGGTTGAGGAGGATTTTTAGGGATTTGGTTTGATCGGACGTGTCGAATGAGTTTTCGTGAGTGATTAAGAAAGACAAAAAGTTCACGAGCCGATTCAGAAAAACGAAGTTTCCAAGAGCAGTTAAGAAAAACGAAGTTTTTCCCAAAAA
>JAVWYC010000074.1:0-8473 GCA_036661755.1 Mucinivorans sp.
CGCCGTGCAGGCGCCGTGCCGAATCGTGACTTTTGAAAAAGTCACCCAAAACTTTTCTTGAAAAACTGCGTTTTTCTTAACTGGTTCTTGGAAACTTCATTTTTCTGAACCGGCTACGAGTGATGCCGTTTCTTTCTTAACCGCTCTTGAAATCTTCGCTTTTCTTAATCAGTTATAGCTTGGGGCAGGCACGCCACAAACCCTCGCTACACTAACGCTCACCACACTTCTTATTAACCAACTGACGCCACGTCAAACCACTGTTCGACTGAACACGAGGCGGCAAAATATAACTGGTCAACAACGCAATAACAGTGATCGACACCATACCTATCAAACCGTAAAGAAAGAAAAATAACGGCGTGTACAACGTGATAACTATCAACACCGCATTGCCCAACACAAAACCCGTCAGAGCCGCTCGACCATCAATACGATCGAAAAATATACCAATAAAAAACAATGCACCCAAACCACTGGTCAATATACCAAGCATCGTGTTGAACCAATCATAAAGCGAAAGCACATTCCACGTGGCCATTATCAACGCAAAACCACACCCTATCACCCCGAAAATTACACTCGAATAACGCGCCGATTGCAACTTCTGATGATCGGTTGCCTTGGGGCGAATCTTCTGGAAAATATCGACCGTGAAAGCCGTTGCTATCGAATTTATGTTAGAAGAAATGGTACTCATCGCTGCTGCAAAAATTGCGGCAATCAACAACCCAGCCACCCCAACGGGCAACTGACTCATAATGTAAAAAGGAAAAATCGAATCGGCCGTTGGCATAGCAATGTCGAGCGTCTCGGGACGCGTCTGGAAATAAGCATAAAGCGCCGTGCCCATGGCATAGAACAAAAGCGACGAGAAAAGACTCAATATACCGTTTGTTATGATACTTTTGCCTGCTTTTTTCTCGGAACTAACTGTCATATAGCGCTGTATCACCGTTTGATCTGATGTGTAGGAGATGATCTGTGTGGCAAATCCACCAAGAATCATTGTCCAAACGGTGGCCGTTGTGAAGTCGAAATCAAAGTTCAAGATTCTAAATTTGTCGTCCGTCATCGCTATCTGCCAAGCCGAACCGTCGGTGTGCATAACAATGTAGATGATGGTGAAGATTGCTCCGCCCATCAAGATCACCCCCTGCACAACATCGCCCCACACAACGGCTTCGATACCGCCAATTGAGCTATATATGATTGTGATGAGACTCATCATCAAGATGCAGGTATAGATATCGATTCCCGTGGCCGCCGTCAGCGCGAGCGATGGCAAATAGAGCACCAATGCCATGCGAGCCACCATGAAAACGATGAAAAGTATGCTCGACATGACACGCGTTGTGACATTAAATCGCAGTTCCAAATATTCGTAGGCCGAAGTAATATTCAATCGACGGAAAAATGGCAAGTAGTATTTCACCACCGGGAAGGCGGCGATAAGAATGGTGATCGCCATGAGAAAATAGCGCCAATCGGTGGCATACGTTTTGGCAGGAATAGCCATAAAGGTGATGGCCGAAAGCATTGTGGCAAAGATACTTATCGACACCGCCCACCATGGGATTTTGCCTCCACCCGTGAAGTACGAATCGGAGTTTTTGGTTCTGAGCCAAAAGAAGACCCCCAGTCCAATCATCGATAGCAAGTAAACAATCACCACAGCCCAATTCCACGCGCCAAAGATTTTGTCGCTCACCACGCGCCCCACCAGCACCTCGGGTGTGCGAACGCCGGGCATCGTTTCGCCCATCACCAAGTAGTAGTTGCCCGATTGTCCGGCGATGAGTTTGGCTCCCGCGCGCCCCGGCGAAGGGAGGATGCCTGTCTCGCACCAACGATCGACTATCGTGTTGTATGCCAAGAGTTTAGTGTTGAACTGATACCACTCCACCTCGTGCGAATTATAGGCCACGCGATCTGCATCTTGGCTTAACGATAGCGCTTGATTAAATCGCTCTTGGTTGACCCCGCCGGCCACCAAAATTGTATGTACGCCCAGCGCAAAGCCTTCGCCCCCATTGATGGCTCCCGGTGCAGCGTATATGGGCAGCCATTTTTTGAGACTTGGGCTGTATTGGTAGCCATCGGTGAGCACTTTTTTCGACACCGGATCGAAGCCCCCCATCACATAGAGCCTCATCTCTTCGGCCGCATTTTGAGACACCACTACCGGTTGGATACGTCCCGAGCCGGGGAGCGGTTCGATGGTCGACCACTGTCCGCTGCGCGTATCTAAGACCAGCACCTGTTGTGTTGGTTGGCCGTCGGAGTAACCTCCTGCGATATAGATATCGCTCCCAATGAGCGCACCGCCCATATTGTCGCGCCCCGTTGGCATTGGGGTACGGGTGTCTATGATTGCACTATTTTCGTAGCGCAAGACCGAGGTCAGCGACTGCACGCCATCGGTGCCGCCGATCAGATAGATACCTTTGGTGGTGGCAATCGACACGCCATAGGCCGCCGCTTTGGGCAGTTGCGTGGCGCTCAGCTGCCACTGAGTAGCCTTGGGCGAGAGGGTGTAGATACGCCGCGAGAAAACTTTTTTGCCTCCCTGTTTCAATGATTCGTTGGGGAAGTTGCAGCCGCCGGCCACCATCACCACGCCGCCCTTGTCCACACCGCCATAAATGGCCGAAAGACCGACCGAATCGGGGATCGAAGGAGCTTCTTGCCATTCGATGGTTGTTGCATCGGCCTTGTTGCCAGTGTCACACGAAGCGAAGCTGAGGGCAAAACACAGCAACACGAGGAGCCAAAGTCTTCTCATTAGTATCTTTTTTTTTATGTTTTTTTAGGTGATTTCCGGGAAGTTATTTTTTTGTTGAATTTTGGATCATAGAGCCCTCGTTTACAGTAAGTAAAGTCCGGCTTTTTGACCCAAGAATTCGCCTTAAAAATCTAATTCCCCAAAGCCCCCCGTTTAGGATTTTTTTTACAGAAAAAGCTATTTGTTACAAATTTTGTCAAAGCCAATCGAGTCAAGATAAGCTTTGATTTCGCGTTCTTCTTGGTCGGTTATCGTTTGTAGCGGCAGACGATTTGGGCCTAGATCCAAACCAAGGAACTTCATTATGCGTTTACCGGCGCCCATATTGCCACGATAGAGAGGCAAAATGTTGATAAATTCTTGTGATACTAGTTGCAATCGGCGTGCTTCTTTAATATCGCCCTTATCCCAAGCCTCGACCATCGCTTTATAGACGGGGAAGATATGGTTATAGGTACCCCCCACGCCGCCATCACGCAAATCATAGGCCAAGGCGGTGAGCAATGTTTCGTCCAATCCGTGCAGGATTTCGTATTTGCCACCCGCATATAATTTGGCTTGACAAGCCTCATAGACATTGTCGGCCGTGTATTTCACGCCGGCAAAATTAGGAATCACCCCGTCCACGGCTTTCAACAGCGGCACAATGGGCATATTGTTGACCCCCGACAGAGCCGGAATGTGGTAATAATATAATGGTAGCTTTGGCGCAGCGGCAGCAATCTCTTTCATATAGGCCACCAGATCCTCGATGCGGCGCGCAGGCAAAAACGAGGGAGCCATTGTGCCGATGGCAAAGGCGCCATTTTCTTGTGCGTGAGCCGCCATCGCCTTTTGATCTCCGATAGAGGCTTGCCCAACGTGAACAATGACTTTCAAGCGACCTTTGCTGGCACGGATCCACTCCATAGTGTGCTCCTCACGCTCTTGACGCGTCATGAGCGCACCTTCGCCCGTCGATCCATTGATAAACACGCCCGTCATACCATTACGAACCACCATTTCGGCATACGGAGCCACTAATTTTAGGTTCAAAGAGCCATCTGCATTCATTGGTGTAAAAGGCGCAACTATAAATCCCTTGATTTTTTCCATAATTTTTGTAATTTTGTGATTGATTAGTGCGTCAAAGATAATTAAAATTATCTGTATTACCTAACTTTTTAATAAATTATTTTAATGAGAAAATTATTTTTAGTCGTTTTTTTGTCTCTTAGCGCTGTTGTGGTGTGGGGGGCAGAGATTTTCCCTACTCCGCGGAATGTGGTCTACGGCCCTGCGATGGTGAAATATAACGAAAAATCGATCAAGACCATCACCGACACCACTATTGCAGCCGAAGGTTATCGGCTCAATGTTTCGCGTCGAGGAATCAGCATTGCATCTTCGACCCCTCGCGGTGAGTTCTATGCCAGGGTGACACTCGCTCAATTGATAGAAAACAACATGGTGCAAGAGGTGAGCGTCGATGATAGCCCTGTGGTGCGCTTTCGCGGCGTGGTGGAGGGTTTCTACGGCAAACCATGGAGCCATCGCGATCGTTTGGCGCAATTTGTCTTCTATGGTCAAAATAAACTCAACACCTATATATATGGCCCCAAGGACGACCCCTATCACAGCGCACAATGGCGCACACCATACCCCAAGCAACAGGCAGCTCAAATCGCTGAGCTAGCGCGCGTTGCAGCAGCCAACCAAGTCGACTTTGTGTGGGCAATTCACCCCGGCGGGTCGATCAAATGGACGGAAGAAGATTTCCAAATCTTGCTCCATAAATTCAATTTGATGTACGATCTTGGCGTGCGTTCGTATGCTATCTTTTTTGACGACATTTCGGGCGAGGGGACTAACCCTCACCGCCAGGCCGAACTCCTCAATCGCCTCAACAGCGACTTTGTGGAAGCCAAAGGCGATGTGACACCACTAATCATGTGCCCCACCGAATACAACAAATCTTGGGCCAATCCCGATATGGAGAAAGGCTACTTGGCTATCTTGGGGCGCGAATTGGACAAAAACGTGCAGATCATGTGGACAGGCGATCGCGTTTGCGCCGACATTACCACCCAAACGCTCGACTGGATCAACGCTCGCATCAAGCGCGAAGCCTATATCTGGTGGAATTTCCCCGTGACAGACTATATCCCCTACATGGTGCTCCAAGGCCCCTCTTATGGCCTGACGCCACAAACCCCGGGGCGCATGAGTGGCTTTGCCAGCAACCCGATGGAAAATGCCGAGGCGTCGAAAATCGCGCTCTTTGGCGTGGCGGACTATACGTGGAATCCCGAAAAATATAACCCTTTGGCCGCATGGCAAGAGGCCATCAAACGGATCATGCCACAAGCAGCGCAAGCCTATCGCACCTTCGCCATTCATTCGGCCGACATGGGGCCTAATGGTCATGGCTATCGCCGCGATGAGTCGTGGGAAACTTCATTCACCGATCCGGGGAAATTGCGTGCCGATTTTGCCGAACTTTCAAAAGTAGAACAGACCATATTAAATAGTGGTGCCGATTCGGCACTCGTTGGCGAACTTCGCCCTTGGTTGACCGTGGCTACTGTGGTTGGGCAAAAAGGCCTACACACGTTGGATATGCTCGATGTGGCCTCGCGTAACGACCTGCGCGCGATGTGGTTTGGCTATCTGGATTCCGAAATGAACGACCAAGAAGCTCTCGCCTACAAAGCTCATCGCCTTGGCACACTGCGACTTATGCCGTGGATCGAAGCCAAACGCGACAGCGTGGCTCGTGTACTTTACAGTGCCTTGGGCGGTTCGCTCGCCGAGTCACCAAACGCAAAGGCCAAAATCTACACCAACATCGATCGCTTATCTTCGCAAGAGGTAACCTCGGCCGCCGGACGTGTTGCCTTGGCGCCGGTGATGGAACAGGTAAAGATCGAAAAAGGTCAATACTTCGGTATCGAATTCCCATCGCCTATGACCATTCGCAACATCGACTCGCGTATCATCGTTGGTTCCAACCTCACACGCCAACTATCTGTGGACGGCGAAAATTGGACAGAAAAAGCGCTGCCACAAGTGCGCTACATACGCTATATCAACCTAAAAGACAAAGCACCAAGCATGAGACTCGAAAAATTCGAGGTCGATTGCATGCCTCTGTCCGACAACTTGGCCGCCCTGACCGACGGCGACCTACGTTCGGCCTACACCCTGAGCGGCACAATGACCATCCAAGTGCCCTACGGAGCAAAACAAGTCATTGTGCTTGGGCAAAATGATGCACGAGCCGAAATTGAAGGCATGTGTAACGCCGAAGGACTGAGCTTCTTTGTACAAGAAATCCCGGAAGGAACAAAAACCGTAACCCTGAGCAAAGCAACAGGACAAATTCGCGAAATAATATGGAAGATAGACAAATAGAACTCGAAAAAGCATACCGTCGAGTGCTCGAACTCCTGGGCGAAGATCCCTCACGCGAGGGGCTGCAAAAAACCCCCGAACGTGTTGCCCGCTCGATGCAAGTGCTCACAGCAGGCTACACCCAAGACCCGATCGCGATCCTCAATTCGGCACGCTTCAAAGAAGAGTACAAACAAATGGTGATCGTCAAGGATATCGAAATATACTCTATGTGCGAACACCACATGCTGCCTTTTTATGGCAAGGCTCACGTGGCCTATATTCCCAATGGCTACATCACCGGCTTGTCTAAAATCGCACGCGTTGTGGAGTGCTACGCACGCCGTTTGCAAGTGCAAGAGCGCATGACGGTTCAAATTCGCGACTCGATCCAAACGGCGCTCGAACCGCTCGGGGTGGCCGTTGTGATCGAAGCCGCACACATGTGTATGCAGATGCGCGGGGTGCAAAAACAAAATTCGGCCACCACAACATCGGCCTTCACGGGCGTCTTCTTGCGCGACCAACGTACGCGTGAAGAATTTATGCAGCTCATTGCAAATAAACTTCGCTAAGGGGTTTTGAAATCTCAAAAAAATGAGATACCTTTGCCCCTATGAAAATAGCTGAGCAAAATTCTCACATATAATTTTACTAACACCAAAGGGACACATTAATTGTGTCCCTTTTTTATCATATTACCAATTAAACAACAAACAATATGAGCGGTTTTTTTGGGTGCGTTTCGCGCCATTCGGCAGTCGGTGACGTTTTCTATGGCACTGACTATCATTCACATCTTGGCACCAAGCGTGCGGGTCTGGCTTTTTTCGACGGACAAAAGTTCGTTCGCAGCATTCACAGTCTCGAAAATGGCTACTTCCGCAACAAATTCGAGGACGACCTGCCTCGCTTTGGCGAATCAAAAATGGGGATCGGGGTGATCTCAGACAACGAATCGCAACCGGTGACCGTCACTTCGCACCTGGGGCGCTTTTCGGTGGTGACGGTGGCTCGAATCGAAAATATAGAGGAAATAACGGCCGAATTATTGGCCAACGACGTCCACTTCGCCGAAATGTCGGGCTCGGATATCAACCCCACAGAGCTGGTGTCGATACTAATCACGAGCGGCAAAACATTCAAAGACGGCATAGAAATAGTACAGCAAAAAGTCAAGGGCTCGTGTTCGATGCTCGTGCTCACCGACGCCGGGATCTACGCCGCACGCGACCGTTTTGGCCGCACCCCGATCATCATCGCCAAGGATCACAAGGGCTATGCGGTGGCCTCCGAAAGTTCGTCGTTCGCCAATTTGGGCTATGAATATGTGCGTGATTTGGGCCCTAGCGAGATCGTTTTCATGAGTTCCGACGGTGTGCGCGAGGTGCGCGAACCTAGCCACCGCAAACAGGTGTGTTCGTTCCTATGGGTTTACTATGGCTACCCGTCGGCCTCGTACGAGGGTGTCAATGTCGAGGGAGCTCGCTATCGTAGCGGCGCCAAACTAGCGCAGCGCGATATGGCCGATGGATTGGTTGTCGACTATGCCGGAGCCATTCCTGACTCCGGCATTGGCCATGCGATTGGTTACTCAAACCAGATGCAAGTGCCCTACAAGCGTCCTTTTGTCAAATATACGCCAACATGGCCGCGCAGTTTCATGCCTCAGAATCAGATGATGCGCGACTTGGTGGCCAAGATGAAGCTTTTGCCCAACAAAGAGTTCACCGTCAATCAGAAGATGGTTCTTCTTGACGATTCGATTGTGCGCGGCACTCAGCTCAAAGACAATGTGGTGAAATTATTAGAGAGTGGGGCCAAGGAGGTTCACATGCGCATTGCTTGTCCTCCATTAATTTTCCCGTGTCGTTTTTTGAATTTTTCGACTTCGCGTTCCACTTTTGATCTTTACACGCGGCGTATTATTCGGGACATTGAGGGTCACGATCGTTTGACGGACGAAATTTTGGCGCCTTATTCCGATCCGGATAGTGATAAGCATAAGGAGATGGTGTCGATGATGGGTCGTCATTTGCAGCTTACTTCGTTGAAGTTCCAGCGTTTAGACGACATTGTTCAGGCGATTGGGTTGCCTAAGGAGCAGCTTTGCACTCATTGTTGGGACAACAGTTCGTACGTGGAGTAGTGTATTGTTAAAAAAGCAAATAAAGGAGCGGGTTTCAGAAAAACGAAGTTTTCAAGAGCAGTTAAGAAAAGCGACGTTTCCAAGAGCCGATTCAGAAAAACGAAGTTTTCAAGAGCAGTTAAGAAAAACGCAGTTTTTCCCAAAAAGTTTTGGGTGACTTTTTCAAA
>JAVWYC010000075.1:0-8467 GCA_036661755.1 Mucinivorans sp.
AAAGATAGTAAAGAAATAGAGCCGGGATAGTACAAACTAAAAAGACAATCTAAAAAGCTAGAAAAGAAATAGAGCCAAGATAGTACAATCCAAAAAGCGAGAAAAGAACAAGCTAAAGCTTCCCCGGCTCCACCCCCAACAAAATCAAACGCAAAGCGTTCAACGCCGCACACGAAGCACGATCAATACACACCGAACGCGGCTGCCCGAAATTCTTCACCCAACTACTAATCCCCTCCTTTGAGGCCACCGCCACCCAAACCGTGCCAACCGCTTTGAGGGCGCTCCCCCCCGTAGGGCCCGCAATGCCGCTGGTGGCAATCGCATAATCGGTCGCCATGACACGGCGCACCCCCTCGGCCATAGCCTCCACCACCTCCTTGCTCACCGCCCCATGCTCGGCAAGAGTGTAGCTCGGCACGCCTAAGGTGTTTATTTTCATCGAATTATCGTAGGCCACCACGCCCCCCTTGAAATACTCCGACGCACCGGCCATCGCCGTGAAACGCGACGCAATCACGCCACCCGTGCAACTTTCTGCCGCGGAGAGTGTGGCTCGGCCTTCCACCAGCATGCTGGCAACGGCAGCCTCCAAAGAGGTGGGCCAAGGGCCAACGATATAGTCGGGGATTAATTTTTGCAGGGCTTCAAATTGCGCGGCCATCATTTGGCTTACCTCTTCTCGATCGACCCCATAGGCCGACAGACGCAAGCGAATGCCGCTTGGGTTGGGCAGATAAGCTAGGTGCAAAAAATCGGGCAGCGCATCCTCCCACTCGGCAATGCGGCTAGCCAATTCGCTCTCCGGCAAACCAAAAACCAGCATCGTGGAGTGAAGCACCGACGAGAGAGCAAAATGAGAGGCGATGGCGGGTAGGACTTCCTTGTCGAGCAGCTCTTTCATCTCGAATGGCACTCCCGGCAGGCAGAAAAGCAGCGAGCGCCCACACTCGCGCATCAAGCCCGGCGCCGTGCCCAGAGTGTTGGGCAGCACCGTAAATCCGTATGGCACATCGGCTTGTGATTGGTTGAGGGCGTTGAAGTCTATGCCGCGCTCGGCCATCAGGCGAGCTACGTGGGCAAAAACCGCCTCGTGGCGCACCATCGAGCAATCGAAAAGCGAGCACAGTGCAGCCTTTGTAATATCGTCTTTGGTGGGCCCTAGGCCGCCTGTGACGATCACCACGTCGCTCGCCGCGAGTGAGGTGGTGATCGTGTCGATGATTTGGGTATTTACGTCGCCGATGGCGATTCGTTGGAGGACTTGAACGCCGATGGCGCCTAGTCGTTGGCCGATCCATGCCGAATTGGTGTCGATAACTTGCCCGATGAGCAGTTCGTCGCCGATGGTTATGATTGTAGCGTTTTGCATATTTTAGAGACCAGCGAAGGGCCTTGATAGATCATTCCACTGTAAATCTGAACGAGTGACGCTCCGGCTTGGATCATTGCCTGAGCATCTTGTGGGCTCATCACGCCACCCACGCCGATGATTGGGGTGCGCCCTCCGGTGCGGTGATGAATGTAGCTCACCACTTCGCGTGCGCGAGTGGTGAGTGGTGCGCCGCTCAATCCTCCGCGTCCTATTTTTTCGATTTTTTCTTGTGAGGCGGTCAGCCCTTGGCGCGAGATTGTGGTGTTGCCGGCCACAATGCCATCGAGTTTAGTTTCGCGCACCACGTCGATCATCGTGTCTAGGTCGGGGGTAGTCAAATCGGGCGAAATTTTGAGCAGTATGGGGCGATATTCGCTCTGCCCTTTGCGGAAATCTTTGAGCGCGTTGATGATTGTCATCGTGGCCTCTTTGTTTTGCAGTTCGGTGAGGCTCTCTACATTGGGGCAACTGACATTGACCACAAAATAGTCGACATAGTCATACAGCGAACGGAAGGCACGCAGATAGTCGCTTGCCGCGTGGGCGTTGGCCGTCAGCGAGTTTTTGCCGATATTGCCACCTATTATAATATTGTGTTTGTTGTGTAGTCTGAGGCTTTCGGCGGCGTGTTCGGCGCCTTTGTTGTTGAATCCCATGCGGTTAACGATAGCTTGATCTTCCGTCAGACGGAAACACCTTGGGCGCGGGTTGCCGCCTTGGGCGCGAGGGGTCACGGTGCCGATTTCCACAAAGCCGAAGCCCATATTGGCCAACATATCAGCGCATTCGGCATCTTTGTCGAAGCCGGCGGCCAGACCTATTGGGTTTGGGAATTTCAGCCCAAAGAGTTCGCGTTCCAAGCTGTGGTGACGCACACAGAACGCAGCACGCATCACACTTTTGGCGAGCGGCACATAGCGCAGCACGCGCAGCAGACCAATTGTTGTGTGATGGATCAATTCAGGATCGATTTTGAAGAGCAACGGACGAATTAGTTTATACATATCAATATTAATCAAAACTCTGCATTCCCACACTTGCCACACGTTTCATCTTTGCTTTTTGGCCTATGGATAGTTCGGCAAAAAAGAAGGGCAAAGGGTTGACTGCCACACCATTTTGACGTACTTCGTAGTGCAAATGTGGAGCAAAAGAGAGGCCGGAATTGCCGGTAAAGGCGATCACATCGCCGCGCACAACTCGCCGCCCGGGCTCCACCAAGATTTTATCGAGATTGGCGTATAGTGTCTCGTAGCGTTTGGAGTGTTGGATTTGGAGGCTTAGCCCCGAGCTTTGCCCATTATTTTCGATCCGATCCACATATCCGTCCGCTGTGGCAAAAACAGCTGTGCCCACGGGTACCGAATAGTCGACACCGCGATGTTGGTGCGACGATTTATAGAAAGGGTGGATCAATTTGCCAAACGACGCGGTGAGCAGCGTAAGTCCCTTGTTGTCAATTGGTTGGATCGACGGAATGCGGTTTATTTCGTCGCTTGTCGAGGCCATGTACTCTTTCTGTAGCTTCATTCGCGAGTTTTGGCCCACAACGTGCTGTTCGAGCCGCGAGAGCGACTCATCGAAACGACGCGACAATTCGGCATTGCTCATCGTGGATAGTTGTTCGACCTGTAATTCGCGTCTTGCCACGTTACTAGTATCGGTGTATGGCTCGGACTCAAAGAGCAATTTATAGATATTTTTGTCGCGTTCGCTCACATTGTTATATGCCATTTGCAGTGAATCGAAGCGCGAAGAGAGTGCTTGGTATCGACTTTGGAGTTGATAGGTGCTTTTTTTGAGTGTGTATTCGATCGGCGTGTCGAAAAACAACGAAAAGAGAATGTAATACACAACAGCAAAAAAAACGCCATAGAGCATTCGCATCAACCACTTGACAAGGCGCCGTAGTCTATCTTTTTTGTTGTTCACTTTTTCTTGTTTTTTTGTTTTTCGGTGCAATCACGCCGTGCAATCAAGCCCGAGTGGATTGGCTAGGCCAATGTTTTTTTGATCATTTCCAGAGCGAGCTCCACCCCCTGATCCAATCCGTCGCGATTCTTGCCGCCAGCTGTGGCCAGAGCTGCATTGCCCCCTCCGCCGCCTTGGATTGCTTGCGCGGCGCAGCGCACTATTTCGCCCGCTTTGAGCCCTAGTTTTTGGGCTTGGGCTCCAAGGGCAACCGTGATGGCCGGTTTATTGCCATAACCACTGCCGAGCACAACAATCATATGGTCGTTTTTGGTGAGTTCGGTGGCTATGTTTTTTATACTTTCGGGCACAACGCTCAGCGTGCGTTTGACGAGCAAAAAGTCGCCCAGTCGATCGGCTTGTTCTCTAAATTCAGTGATTAAATATTTATCGCGCGAGGCACGAATTTCGTCCAACTGTTGAGCCATGGCCGAACTTTCGCTACTGATTTTGTCGATGGCTGCCGTGAATTGAGTGGTGCCTAGGGCTTTGCTCAATTCGTTCAATACGTCTTGTTGGTGATAAAGGTGCTCTTCGACACGCAGGCCGGTGATGGCCTCGATGCGGCGAATACCGGCCGAGGAGCTACCCTCGGATGTGATGTGGAAAAGCCCCAAACGGCCGGTAGAAGTAGCGTGCATACCGCCACACAGCTCCACCGAATCACCGTAAGCAATCACACGCACCGCGTCGCCATATTTCTCGCCAAAAAGCGCCATCGCTCCAAGGGCCTTGGCCTCTTGCATTGTCTGGCCGCGACGCTCTATGCGATGAATATCGGCACGGATCTTTTCGTTCACCAAACGTTCCACTTGGCGCAACTCTTCGGGCGTGACTTTGGCGAAGTGCGAAAAGTCGAAACGCAAATATTCTGCCGTGACGAGCGAACCTTTTTGCTCGACGTGTGGCCCGAGTACAGCGCGCAAAGCGTTGTGTAACAAGTGAGTAGCGGTGTGGTTGGCGGCGCTCTGTTCGCGCAGAGACATATCGACCCGGGCTGTGAAAGTTTCGCCCTCTAACTCCTTGGGCGGGATACTATCGGCAAGGTGGATCGTTAGGTTGTTTTCTTTGATGGTGTCGGTGATCGTTAACTGATAGTCTTTGATTGTCAGCACTCCGCTTTCGCCCATCTGCCCACCGCTAGCGGCATAAAAAGGAGTAGTGTCGAGCACTATTTGGTAGTATGTTCGTCCCTTGGCGCTCACGCGGCGATAGCGCGCAATGTTGGCCGAGCATTCCGCTGTGTCGTAGCCCACAAATTCGCTATGCTCGATCGGTAGCAGCTCCACCCAGTCGTCGGTCGAAACAGCGGCCGCCGAACGCGAACGCGCCTTTTGCTCGGCCAAACACTTTTCAAAAGCAACTAAGTCAATCTTCACCCCCTTCTCTTCCATGATAAGCTCGGTTAGGTCGATCGGGAAACCATACGTGTCATACAATTCAAAAGCCCCGGCGCCCGAAAGCACCCCGTTTTCGATCTTCACCTCACCATTTTCTATCTTAGCAATGCCGGTGGCCAAGGTGCGCAAAAAAGAGCTCTCCTCTTCGCGTATCACGCTTTCGATAAGCGATTGCCCGGCTCGGAGTTCGGGGAATTGGTCGCCCATCTGATCCACCAAACCGGGCACCAAATGCACCAAAAATGGTTCGCGAACGCCAAGGTAGGTGTAACCATAGCGCACCGCACGGCGCAAAATACGACGAATCACATAGCCCGCCTTGACATTCGATGGCAATTGCCCATCGGCAATCGAGAAAGAGATGGCACGCAAATGGTCGGCAATCACACGTTGGGCTACTTCTATTTGGCGCTCGGTGCTCGACGAGGTGTCGGGCGCTAGTTGGGCGATTTTGGTCAAAAGAGGCATAAAGACATCGGTCTGGTAGTTGCTCCGACAACCCTGCACCACCATGCACAAGCGTTCAAAACCCATGCCCGTGTCGACATGGCAGGCGGGCAGTTTGACCAAATGACCGTCGGCCATGCGGTTGAATTGCATAAAGACGAGGTTCCATATTTCGATCACCTCCGGATTGTCTTTGTTGACTAGCTCGGCTCCGGGGGTGGTGGTGTCTTCGCGCACATCGTAATGCAGCTCCGAACAAGGGCCGCAAGGGCCTGTGGCACCCATCTCCCAAAAATTATCTTTCTTGTTGCCACGCAAGATATGATCTTGCGGCAGGAATTTTGTCCATGTGTCGTATGCTTGGCTGTCGAATGGGACGTTGTCTTGGCTCGATCCTTCAAAAACGGTGGCGTACATGCGTTTTGGATCTAGGCCATAGACCTCCGTTAGCAGCTCCCACGCCCAAGAAATGGCCTCGGGCTTGAAATAATCGGCAAACGACCAATTGCCCAACATCTCGAACATCGTGTGGTGATAGGTGTCGTGACCCACTTGGGCTAGGTCGTTGTGCTTGCCGCTCACACGCAAACATTTTTGCGAATCGGCTACCCGTGGAGCAAAACGCGGTTCGTTACCCAAAAAAATATCCTTAAACTGGTTCATGCCGGCATTGGTAAACATCAAAGTCGGGTCATTCTTAATAACCATTGGCGCCGAAGGAACTATTTTGTGCTCTTTGGAAGCGAAAAAATCGAAAAATTTTTGGCGAATTTGCGATGAAGTCATCTTTAATTTTGAATTATGAGTTGCTAACTTTAAGTGAAATAAGTGCAAAGTTAATATTTTTTTGTAAATTTGCCTTAGAAATTGCAATTTACACACCACATATTAGCGTTAGATTATTTCACGCCGCCCCCCTGCCCGGGGAACGTAGAACTTCGAGCAGTAGCTTAAAAGCCCCACCCCGAGGCGCAAAGAAACAAAAATACTTGACCAAAAATACACTACATAACTATTTCCGCGAACAATTCGTAGTCCCTTTCCGGCTATGGCTCTATCGCTACACCCGTCGTGTGTTGCTGATCTTGATTGCGGCGCTGGTGGCCAATTTTGCATTCTCGTATTTTTTCTACACCCCAAAAATGTGGCGCTTGCGAGCCGAAGCCTCCACCACGGTGGCTCAATACGAATTACTCCAAAAACGAGTGGCCATAATGAGCGAAGAGCTGTTGCTCATCAAAGAACGCGACCGAGGCGTCTATCGCTCGATCTTCTCGCAAGACACCTTGTCCACCCCGACACGATATTTCGAGCCCTCGTTCAATGAATCTTATGGACGCTACGCGGCATTGATACAAAACACTGAAAGTCAGGTAGAAGAGTTGGCGCGCAAACTCTATCACGCCTCACTCTCGCTGGACGACATGGAGACGTTGGCCAAAAACAAAGACGCCATGGCCGAAAGAGTGCCCGCCATATGGCCCATCGATCGACGCGCCTTGCGAGGACACATCGGAGCCTTCGGCTCACGAGTACACCCAATATCACGCCGAATCCGCTTCCACGAAGGAGTCGACTTTGCAGGCCCGGTCGGAACTCCCGTCGTGGCCACGGGAGCAGGCGTGGTGTCTCGTGACAAAATTACCGGCGGATATGGTCTGCAAGTGCTTATCGATCACGGTATTGGCTACAAAACCAGATACGGACACCTCAGCAAAATACTCGTCACAATGGGTCAGAGTGTGGTGCGCGGCCAAGTGATTGGCCTGATGGGCTCCACCGGGCGATCGACGGGCTCGCACCTACACTACGAGGTGATCCACCGAGGCCGACCGGTCAATCCGGTTAGCTACTTCTCGCGCGATATGACAAGTGCCGAGTTCCAAGAAATAATAAACAGCGCACGTCAAATAACGTACGAAATCGAAGAATAATCATGAAAAAATGGGTGCAATTTCGTGAAATATTGATAGTCGCCTTGCGAGCAATCCGATCGTATCGCCTGCGCTCTGTTCTCACCATCACCATCATCGCCATCGGCATTATGGCCTTGGTGGGCATCTTTACGGCTATCGATTCGTTGAAATCCACCATCACCGACTCCTTTTCGGCCTTGGGCACCAACGGCTTCTCGATCGAAACGCGTCAAAGGGTAAGGGTCAACGGCGAAATGGTGCGCAACGTCAATTTCAACTACACCACCTACGACCAAGCGGTGGAGTTCAAAGAGCGATACGAAGTGCCCTCGTCGGTGGCTTTGGCCTTGACCGCTTCGAGCGGGGCGACGGTGAAATATCTATCCACAAAGACCAATCCCAATGTGCGGGTGAAGGGCGTAGACGAAAATCTGCTGTCCAACCTTGCGATGGATCTTGCCTCGGGGCGGAATTTCAGCTCTCGCGAAGTAGCGTCGGCTGGTGCGGTGGCCATTCTGGGCGCCGATGTGGATAAAAAACTTTTTGCCGGCACTTCCGCCATCGGGCGGCAGATCAGCATCGGCGGACACACCTACCAAGTGATTGGCATCACAATCAGCAAGGGCAGCGGTATGGGCATGAGCCAAGATTTGCAGGTTTTTATCCCCATCACCACAGCGCGTGCCAATTTCCAAATACCAAGGGCTAATGTCTCGATTTCTGTCGTGCCCGACAACCCTTTGCTCTTTCAGGCGGCCATGACCGAGGCCGAGGGTACCTTTCGTTTGGTGCGTCGTTTGTCGGCCGGCGATCAGAGTGATTTTGTGGTGGAGAGCAGCGCTTCGTTGGCGGCTATGTTGATCGAGAATCTTTCGATTGTCACTTTGGTGGCTACTACTATTGGCTTGATCACTCTTTTTGGAGCGGCGATTGGATTGATGAACATTATGTTGGTCTCTGTTGGCGAGCGCACTCGCGAGATTGGTACGCGCAAGGCATTGGGGGCGCGTTCCGGGGCTATTCGTTTGCAGTTTTTGATGGAGTCGATCATAATTTCGCAGATGGGTGGTGTTGTTGGTGTGGTGTTGGGTATTGCTATGGGTAATGTGGTGAGTTTGTTGACTGGCGGGGCATTTTTTGTGCCGTGGTTGTGGGTTTTTGGTGGTGTTGTTATTTGTATGGTTGTTGGGGTAGCTTCCGGTTATTTGCCGGCTAATAAGGCGGCTAAGTTGGATCCTGTGGAGGCATTGCGTTACGAATAATTTTTATTGGTTAGGATTGCAATAGAGCGATTCAGAAAAACGCAGTTTTTCCCAAAAAGTTTTGGGTGACTTTTTCAAAAGTCACGATTCGGCACG
>JAVWYC010000076.1:0-8271 GCA_036661755.1 Mucinivorans sp.
TATGACATAGGTCAAGGTGTCACACAAGATTATACTGAGGCGGCAAAATGGTATCGTTTGGCAGCAGAACAAGGATATGCAAAAGCTCAATATAATTTAGGGCTTTGCTATAACAAAGGTCACGGTGTCACACAAGATTACACTGAGGCAGTAAAATGGACGAAATTAGCAGCCAAGCAAAACTTACCAATAGCTATAGAAACGCTGAAACGATTGGAAGAAATACAGCAAAATATACAATGACAACCAAACATTCAAGGAGTTTCCTCGTAGATTTTTATTGAATGGAGTTGTCTGTAATTTTAAGGAACCAAAATATTACTGTCCGGTAAAACTTTTCTCGCCTCTAAGATAGGGCTAATAACCTCTCTTCATTATCATTTGACTTTGCTGATAGATATTAATCAACCATAATAACGACGATTAACAAAAAAAACGTTTTACCGGACAGCAATAAATTTAGTTCAAAGTTGTTGCTTTTTTTAAGCAAAACTGCTGGTCTTAATTCTAGGGGAGTAGCATACAACAGACAACACGCCACCCCTTTGGACAGACATGCCAAAATATTTTAACGAAAATTAAAACAAAATTCTATATAACTATCAATACATTACAAAATATATCACCACTTTCTCTAATCCATGCGAACAAAAATATTTGGTGAAATACAAAATCTAATATACCTTTGCACCCGCAATGGTTTCTTAATCGCACACAATGGTCGCGAAACGGAATTAAATGGGAATGTCGTGAAAATCGACAACAGTTCCCGCTGCTGTAAAGTTTCTTTTCCTCGAAAAAAGGATTATTCGTTTTTAACACTCTTTGCCACTGGCTCTCGATAAATCGAGCCGGGAAGGCGTTAGAAACAGAAACAAGTCAGAAGACCTGCCTTTGTACTATACGGATTTTGCAGTCTGCGGGAGATGGACTTTTAATCAACAAACAAAGCAGGATTTTTTTAGATACAAACACCCCTCTGTAATAAATCTTTGTCGAACCGTTTGCTGCGAAATCTGATTATAATTTTGATTTTTTAATCAATAAATAATAGTCAAATTTAGAAACAGAAACGATGAAAACAGAAAAACTAACACTCCGATTTGGGGTGATCACTCTTATTGTGTTGTTTGCGGCCCTGAGCCGACTGATTCCGCATCCCAATAATTTTGCGCCTATGGGTGCGATGGCTCTCTTTGGAGCGGCCTATTACACAAAGCGATATCTTATGTTTTTGATCCCCATTGGCTCGATGTGGGTGAGCGACCTTGTGCTCAATAATGTGGTCTATGGCGCATATTTCGACCACTTTGTGTGGTTTTACAGTGGCTCGCTTTTCACCTATGGCGCTTTTGCCTTGATTGTGGTGATGGGTATGTTTTCGCTCAAAAAAATCAGTGCCCCACGCCTTGTGTTTTCGACCTTTTCGGCCTCGGTTGTTTTCTTTGTAGTGTCCAATTTTGGCGTATGGTTTTCGGGGGCTATGTATCCGCATACGGCAAGTGGGTTGATGGCTTGTTACGCGGCTGGTGTTCCATTTTTTCATAATACGATTTTGGGTGATTTGGTCTATGTGAGTGTGATGTTTGGCGTTTTTGAGTTGTGCGCACGTCAAATTCCGCAGCTACAACTGTCGGCTGTTCAGTCAGAAAAATGAAGAAACTCTCGACAATGTTTGCCGTTATGTTTTTGACTATCCCGCCGCTTTTTGCTCAAAGGCCATCGCCCCAACCTTTGAGGCGCGATTCGAGCCAAATTATAACTATCGACAAGGTGACAGTTAGTGGCAGCAGAGCGCAAAAAGAGGTAATCCCATCGCAGGTGCTATCGGGCGAGCAGCTCCAACGGCTCAGTGTGCATTCGGTGGCCGATGCGTTGAGGTATTTCAGCGGAGTGCAGATCAAGGATTATGGCGGTATTGGTGGGCTAAAAACCGTCAACATTCGCAGCCTTGGCAGCCACCATGTGGGGGTGTTTTATGATGGTGTCGAGCTTGGTAACGCACAGAATGGAGTGGT
Source organism: Mucinivorans sp. (assembly GCA_036661755.1). Taxonomy (GTDB): domain Bacteria; phylum Bacteroidota; class Bacteroidia; order Bacteroidales; family Rikenellaceae; genus Mucinivorans. Next base: position 2,019 of record JAVWYC010000076.1, read on the forward strand.
TGATTTGGGTCGTTTTTCGTTGGACAACATGGAGTCTATTTCGATGTACAACGGGCAGAAAAGTGCAATTTTTCAATCGGCCAAAGATTTTGCTTCGGCCAGTTCTATATATATGTCTAGCCGTGCGCCGGTGTTCAAAGATCAGAAGCGCGATAATTTCAACATTGCTCTTTCGGCCGGTTCTTTTGCCACCATCAATCCGTCGTTACAGTGGGAGCATAATTGGGGTAGGGGGTTGAGCTCTTCGTTGAGTGCTGAATATATGCACACTAGTGGCGAGTATAAATTCCGTTATGCCAAGCAAAATGGATATGACACGACCGAGGTCAGAAAGAATGGCGATGTGGGTGCTTTGCGTGTCGAGGGGACGTTGTTGGGTCGGGTAGTGGACGGGCAGTGGAAGGCCAAAATCTATTATTACACCTCGGAGCGCGGTTATCCGGGGGCTGCCGTGCGTCAGGAGCCGGGCAAATTCAGGCACCAAGATCGCCAGTGGGACGATAATGTGTTTGTGCAAGGTTCTTGGCGTCAAAAACTGAGTGAGGTGTATAGCTTGTTGCTCAACGTCAAATACGCCTACGATTACTTGCGCTATTTGTCGGATCCGAATTTAGATATCACAACAATGTATCTAGACAATCGATATAAGCAGCAAGAGAGTTATGTGTCGGCGGCCAATATGTTTTCGATTTTCGATTGGTGGAGTGCTTCTTTGGCGGTTGATTTTCAGCACAATACGCTCGATGCCGATTTGGTAGATTTTGTTTACCCTACGCGTTATTCGTTGTTGACGGCGGTGGCTACTTCGATCACTTTTGAAAAATTCAAGTTTCAAGCTAGTTTGTTGCACACCTATGTCAACGATCAAACGCGCCGAGTGGGTGGCAGCGCGGGTCGTAAGAGCGAATTTACGCCAACCATAGTTGCTTCGTATCAGCCTTTTGCCACCGAGGAGCTCAGCCTAAGGGCTTTCTATAAGCGTGTTTTTCGTATGCCGACGCTGGGCGACCTTTACTACACATTTATAGGCAACACAAATCTTAGTCCCGAATACACCAATCAATATGATGTTGGGATTACTTATTGCCGAAACTTCGCCAAGGTGTGGCTCAAAAGAGTGGAGCTACAAGTAGACGCCTACTACAATCAGGTGCAGAATAAGATTATCGCCATGCCCACCTCCAACCAGTTTCGTTGGACGATGCTCAATTTGGGTTATGTCGAAATTTTGGGTGTCGATGTTGGCTTGCAGGGTGCTTGGCGAATTGGGAGGGTCGAGATTTCTACGCGCCTAAACTACACCTACCAAAAGGCGCAGGATTTCACAGAGCCGGGCAGCACGTATTATGGTGGTCAGATTCCATACGTACCGTGGCACAGTGGCGGGGCCATCGTCGGGGGGAGTTACCGCGGGTGGGAGCTCAATTATAGTTTCATATACACCGGCGAACGTTATCAGGCGGTGGCCAACATTCCCGAAAACTATGCCCAGCCATGGTATACTCACGATTTATCGCTTTCGCGAACGATTCAACTCAAAAAACTTGCCCTACGCCTGACGGGTCAAGTGAATAACATTTTCAACCAGCCCTATGAAGTTGTGCAGTGCTATCCGATGCCGGGCACTAACTTCAAGATCAAAATCAATGTAATATTATGAAACAACAAAAATCATTAATGATTGTCTTCTTGCTTTTGGCGACGGCTTTGGTGGCTTGTCGCAAAGATGAGTTTGAAGAGCGGATCATTCCATCGACTTGGACAAAAGTCACCCAAGGGGTTAGCGGGAGTCGCATCAAAGGCTTTTTTCTGCTCAACGAGGGGAACATGGGCAGCAATAAAGCGTCGCTAGATTATTTTGACTACACGACGGGTTACTACATGCGTAATATCTTTGCCGAGCTTAATCCGAGCGTGGTTAATGAGTTGGGCGATGTGGGGAATGATCTGCAAATTTATGGCGATAAACTTTATGCGGTGATCAATTGTTCGCACTTTGTGGAGGTGATGGATCTAGCCACGGCCAAACATAGAGCCGTGGTTTCGATACCCAATTGCCGATACATTGTCTTCCACGATCGATATGCTTATGTGAGTTCCTATGCCGGGCCGGTGTCGCTCGATCCCAATGCGCGTCTGGGCTATGTGGCCAAGGTGGACACGGCCACACTCCGCGTTGTGGCTCAGTGCACTGTTGGCTATCAACCCGAGGGCATGGTGGTGGTAGGCGATAAACTCTATGTGGCCAATTCGGGCGGCTATCGAGCACCAAACTACGATAATACGATTTCGGTGATCGACCTAACGAGCTTTACTCAAACTCAAAAAATCGAAGTAGCCATCAACCTCCACCAATTAGAAAAAGATAACTACGGCAACATTTACATCACCTCGCGAGGCGATTATTATGCCGTCCCTTCGCAAACGTTGATCTTCAACACAGTGAGCCAAACAATTAGCCAGCCTTTTGGCCCACTGCCCGTGAGCTGCATGAGCCTCAGTGGCGATATGCTCTATCTGTGCTCCACCCAGTGGAGCTACGTAACGAACACCAATACAGTGAATTACGCTAAAATAGACACCCGAACGCAAAAGATTATTACCAAGAATTTCATCAGCGACGGTAGCGAAAAAAATATCACGCGTCCCTATGGAGTGGCCTTTAACCAAGAGAACGGCGAATTTATGGTGGCCGATGCCAAAAATTATATCAGCCCGGGCATGCTATATTGTTTCAATGCCGATGGCACAAAAAAATGGGAAGTCCAAACGGGCGACATCCCGGCACATATCGTCTTTACACACAAGCAATTAAAAATAAATAAATAATATGCAAAAAAAAATATTGAAACTAACGATTTTGGTCAACGTGGCTCTGCTGTTTTTCTGTGGTGGGGTAGCCTCGTGCAGCAAAACCGAAAAAGAGTATAAGCTCCAAAAAGAAGACATTAAAGTTGAGGCGCCAGCCGATGGTTGGACAGCAAAAGTGGGGCAGGCGCTCAAAATAGAGGTTCGCAGCCTGTCCGATCAAGGCCTCTCGTACCAATGGTTGGCGGAGGGCAAAGTGATAGCCCAAACCAAAAACTTAGACTATACTTTCGATCAAATCGGTAAGTACAATGTGCAACTCAATGTACGGCAGGCGCAGGTCACTTTTGATTACAACTTTGTGGTGCAGGTTGTTGGCGGGCAGGTCGATCCACCCGACCCCTCGGCGAGCGCCTACATAACCAAGGTGCTCGATTTTATGCCCGCCGTTGGCCAATATACCAATGTTTTGCCACTCTATGAAGCAGGCGACACACAAGCGACAATGAAGGCCAAGGTGCTCCGCTCGATCGGCAACAACAACAAGGGCATGATCTCGCTCGGCGGCTTTGGCGGTTATGTGGTGGTTGGTTTCGACCACACGATACTCAATGTGGCCGGCCAACGCGACTTTCGTGTTGCGGGCAATGCTTTCGATTCGGGAATCAACCCCGATCCCAACGCCCCACAAGGCGGCTCGTGCGAGGCGGGCGTAATCCAAGTGGCCTATGATGTCAATAAAAACGGCTTGCCCGACGATAATGAATGGTATGAAATTGCAGGCAGCGCACACCAAGATCCCACCAAAGAGCTGTGGTATGCCAAAGCATTAGCCGCCAAAAACGACGTCAACACCTATTTCAACTACGAAATCACATACTATCGACCAAAACAAGAACCGACAACGCAAAATGATAAGCTGACGTATATCCGGTGGGACGACAATCAAAAGCATTCGGGCTACAAGGTCAAAAACCCATTCTATGCACAATCTTATTTCCCGCAATGGATCGCGGGCGACAAAATTACATTCAAAGGGACTTGTCTGCCGCAAAATGGAATCGACGAAAGCGGAGAGGGAAACTACTTTGTGCTCTATAAATTTAGCTACGGATATGCCGACAACGAAATTAATAGCAAAGACGAATCGGCCATCGATATCGATTGGGCGGTGAATGACAAAGGGCAAAAAGTCCATCTGCCGGGCGTCGATTTTATCAAAATATACACGGGCGTCAACCAAGAAGATGGGTGGCTGGGCGAATGCTCTACCGAAATAACCAATATCGAAGACCTACATATCTTGGGCGTGAATATCGCTACTCGAAAATAAATTAATCGTTTTTTTTTAGCCGGACTTCGACTCATGGCCAATAGTCAGCAACTGAAAAATTCAAAATAGCCCACTCAACAAACACAAATATTTTTTTTAATCAACTAATTTTTTAATCAACACAAAAAATCAAAACAAAATGAAAAACAAATCGCTGTGGCTCCTTGCCATCATCATCTCACTCTCCTTTGCCTCGTGCAAGAAAACAGAACCATCGATCGACATTCCCTCAACATCAAATGAGGTTAATTTCACCGATGCTACAAATGTACAAACAGTCACTTTCCAAGCCAACCAATCGTGGTCGATAGTCCTCTCTGACACCAAAGCGGCACCCCTGCCATCGTGGCTCACTGTCTCGCCACTAAGTGGCCCCGCAGGCTCGGCAACCCTCACACTGACGGCCTCGGGCAATTATTCACGCCAAGAACGAACGACATACCTCAAAATAATGGTCGATGGCTTGGTGCGTACCATTCCCGTCAAACAGGCGGCCGGTATCAAACTAATAGCTGACGATAAAGCAACGCCGGTTGTTGAGGCCAAAGGCTTCTTTGTGGCCAACGAAGATTGGTTTGGACACGACAAGGGGACGGTGAACCGCTTCTTGAAAAATGGAAACGCATACACGGCGGCCTATCGAGCCTATCGTGCAGCCAACGCAACGGTGAGTGATTGGTTTGGCGTCAACACCGAGTATGCTGCCATTTGGGGCGATAATGCCTACTTCTGCTCTAAACAAGGCAATCGCTTGGTTGTGGCCGATGCTCAAAGCCTCAAAAAGAAAGCAATCGTAACCGATCTGGGCGGCGATGGTCGTGCGATGGTGGGTGTCGATCAAAACAAGATCTATGTTGGACATAGCAAAGGGATCGCTGTCTTCGACATCGCTAAACTACAACTGGGCAAACAAATCGAAGGCGTCAGCGGACAGATCGGCATGATGGGCTGCATTGCAGGGCGAGTGTTTGCCGTCTCGCAAAGTAATGGCCTCTATGTGATCAACGCAAAGACCGACGTAGTGGAAAAAACAATCGCCGGTTCGTTCTACACCATGACCGTGGCCAAAGATGGTAGCGTGTGGGTAGCAGGGTCGACCAAATTAATCAAAATAGATCCATCGACACTCGCCAAAGAGGAGATAGATTATCCTGCGGGCGCAAAGATCGGCAGTTCGTGGGGTGCTTGGAATGCGGGCGGTTTGTGTGCCAGTACTCAGCAAAATGTGTTGTACTGGACTTCGGGCGGCGGCTCGTTCGGCGGTGGCAAGACGGTTATCAAATACGATATTGCAACGCGTACAGCCACAACTATTTACACCTTGGGGCAAGGCGAGGCTGGTGTGCAACTGGAATTTTATGGAGCAGGTTTGCGAGTGGATCCACTTTCCGATGAATTGATCTTGACGGTCAAACACAGTGGCTGGGGTGCTAGTGGCGCTTATAACTGGATTTATAAGCTCGATGCCGGTGGTCGTGAATTGCTTAACTTCAAGGTCAAGGGCGATAATGGGTCCGGGTTGAGTTGGGCAGGTAATGCGGCTGATTGGGACGGCAAATATTTTTGGTTTCCTTCCATTCCGTTTTTTGAAGATGTTAATAAGCCACAGATTTTGCTCAATCAAGTTTTGCTCAAAGCAGGCGAGAGGGTCGAGGTTGATTTGGCTACAAAAATAGTAGATTACGATAATACTAGTGTGGCTATTGTTAAGACTATCGCTTTGGACAAGGCAGATTTGGCGACGGTGTCTTTGTCGGGAGATAAGTTGATTGTTGAGGCTGGGAATACTCCGGGTTGTGTTTCCGGTATTTTGACTGTTGTTTCTAATGGTGTGAAGGTAGATAAGTCGATACGTATAGATATTGAGCAATAGTATTTGTTTTAGATTTTCTGATGGAGCGTTTCCACTATTTGGTGGGGGCGCTTTTTTTTTGTGGTGATTTGAGGTGTTGAGGTTCGCATTGCTGTGATAGAGAGCAGTTGGCTGAGGAAAGCGGAGTTTTCAAGAGCTGGTTCAGAAAGACGCAGTTTTCAAGAGCGGTTAAGAAAAGCGAAGTTTCCAAGAGCAGTTAAGAAAAGTGACGTTTCCAAGAGCCGGTTCAGAAAAACGCA
>JAVWYC010000077.1:0-8205 GCA_036661755.1 Mucinivorans sp.
GATAGAACAAACTAAAAAGATAGCGAGGTTGCAGCGCGGCGAGCAAATTAACTCGACGCGAAACCGCGCTATCTTGGAGCTACACGCCCCTAACCCCTAGACAACAACTCAACAAGACCCTCACGCAAAATAGTCGACTGCTCACCAGACTCCAAATGCTTGATAGTCACAACACCACGCTCTAACTCACTCTCACCCAAAAAAATTATATACGGAATCAACTTCGACACCGCATAATCAAACTGCTTCTTTAACTTGTCTGACACCGGATACAACTCCACCGAAATACCCGCCGCACGCAAATATTCAACCAAAACCAAAGCCGATGCTATATCCTTTTCTGAAAAATTGGCCACCAAAGCCATCGTCGATTGACGCACCGAAGATGGAAAAAGACCCTTCTCGTGCATCACATCATAAATCCGCTCAGCACCCAAACTAATGCCTACACCCGAAGTACCCTCCATACCGAAAATACCCGTCAAATCATCGTAACGACCACCTCCCGAAATGCTGCCAATAGCCGCGTCGAGAGCCTTGATCTCGAAAATCGACCCCGTGTAGTAATTCAAACCACGAGCCAACGAAAGATCTAATTCGATGAGCGACGAGATCTTCAACCCCTCTAAGTAGCTGAAAATCTGACGAATCTCGTCTACCCCATCGTTGGGGCCAATAATAGAGGTGATCTGCTCTAATTTTTGGGCGTTGGTACCCGACAAATTGAGTATCGGTTTGAGCTTTTCGATCGCCACAGGCGTGATCTCGTGCGAGAGGAGTTCGGCTTCAACACCCTCGATCCCTATTTTGTCGAGTTTATCGATCGCCACGGCAATGTCTATCAAAGAGTCCGGGTGACCGATATAAGCGGCCACACCTGCCAAAATTTTACGATTATTGATCTTGATCACCACATCGATCCCCAGACGGCGCAACGCTTCGTCGGCAATTTGGATCAGCTCCACCTCGCACAGCAAAGAACGAGTACCCACCACATCGACGTCGCACTGCACAAATTCACGGTAGCGCCCCTTTTGCGGACGATCGGCACGCCAAACAGGCGCAATTTGATAGCGTTTGAAAGGGAAAGTGATCTCGGCCCTGTGTTGCACCACATAGCGAGCAAAGGGCACTGTCAAATCGTAGCGCAGCCCCTTTTCGCATATGCGCGAAGGTTGATTGAGCTCGTCCGCGCCCAGCTCCTTGCCGTAATCGCCCGAATTGAGCACCTTGAAGAGCAAACGATCGCCCTCCTGCCCATACTTACCCATCAAGGTCGATAGGTTTTCCATCGTTGGTGTTTCGATAGGTTGGTAGCCATATTTCTCGAAAACGGAACGAATGATGGTGAATATATAGTTACGTTCGCCGACTTGGGTGGCCGAAAAGTCGCGCATACCCTTGGGTATTGATGGTTTTTGCATTGTATTGTGTTTTCTGAAAAAAATGTATTGAGGTGACCCGATAATTAGGTTATCTGATATTGGCTATCGACATCACGTCGGCAAATACGCCGGCCGCCGTAACGCTAGCTCCGGCGCCGTAGCCCTTGATCTGCAACGGATATTCGCGGTAGCGCGATGAGTGGATCAAGATAATATTGTTGCTGCCCTCTAAGTTATAGAAGGGGTGTTCTTTGCCCACTTCGCACAGCGCAACGCGGCACTTGCCCTCGGTCATCGAGGCCACAAAACGCCAACGCATCTCTCGACGTTCCATCTCTTGGCGACGCTCCTCCCACTGGGCGTCGAGCTGCGAAACGTTAGCCCAAAATTCGTCCAACGAGCCCTCGAACATATGGCCGGGGATGAAGAGTTCTTTTTCTACATCGTCAATTTCGACTTGGTAGCCACTCTCGCGAGTGAGGATCACCAATTTGCGCATCACGTCCATGCCGCTAAGGTCGATCCGAGGATCGGGCTCAGCATAACCGGCCTCGCGCGCCATCATAATGGCACGCGAAAGAGGAACCTCGGCCGACAAAACATTGAAAATATAGTTCAACGTGCCCGACACCACAGCCTCTAAGCCCAAGATACGGTCGCCCGAATTGCAAAGGTCGTTGATCGTGCCGATGATTGGCAACCCCGCGCCAACGTTGGTCTCGAAGAGAAACTTCACGTCGCGCCCACGAGCCAGATTTTTGAGCCGCGCATAGTGTGCATAGTCCGACGAGGCGGCGATCTTGTTGGCCGTCACCACCGACACGTTGTGATCCAAAAGTTGATCGTAGAGCGCGGCCACCGAAGGTGCGGCTGTACAATCGACAAAGACAGAGTTGAAAATATTTTCTGATACTATTTTTTGAGCCAATCGTTCGGGTGTACTTTCGGTGGTGCTCGCTAGGAGTTGTTCTTTGTAGCCATCGAGGGTCAGCCCATCGCGAGCGAAAATCATGTGCTTAGAATTGGAGATCCCCACAACATTGATTTTCAGCCCGTTCTGTTCCATCAAGCGTTTTTGTTGCCCCGCAATTTGTTGTAATAAATTATCACCCACAAAGCCAACGCCGGTCAGCCATAAGTTGAGTTCGCGATATTCCGACAAGAAAAACGAGCTGTGCAGCACGGCTATCGCTTTGCGAAGCGAGGCAAGTTCGGTCACAAAAGAGATATTGGTCTGAGCCGCACCCTGCGCCGAGGCTATGATGTTGATCCCCGCACGCCCCAAGGTGCCAAAGAGTTTACCCGACACACCAGGCAAATCGCGCATGCCTTCGCCCACAACGGCCACGGTGGCCAAGTTGCGCTGAACGATCACCTCGTCGATTTCGCCCATTGCGATTTCTTGAGCAAATTCGGTGTTCAATGTGGCCACCGCACGCTGGGCATCGCCGTTACAGATACCGATCGAGGTTGTATTCTCGGAAGAGGCTTGGCTAACCATAAAGACCGAAATGCCCGACTTAGACAAACACTTAAAGATACGATAATTCACCCCTATCACACCAACCATACCCAAACCCCTGACGGTGAGCAAACACGTATCGTTGATCGACGAGATGCCTTTGATTATTTTTTCTGTTCGCTCCATTTTTTCTGTTCGAGCGATATAGGTACCCCTACATGTGGGGTTAAAGGTGTTGCGAATGATGATCGGTATATTGGCGTTATAGGCCGGGAAAATCGTCGGCGGATAGATCACCTTGGCTCCAAAGTTACACAGTTCCATCGCCTCCACAAAGCTCAGTCGTTCGATCAGCAAGGCGCGATCGATCACCCTTGGGTCGGCCGTCATAAAGCCGTCCACATCGGTGTATATATAGAGTTGTGCCGCGCCCAAAGCTGCCGCCACAATAGCAGCCGTATAGTCCGATCCGCCGCGCCCGAGGTTGGTGGTTTCGTTAGTCGTTTTGTCGGAACTGATGAAACCCGACATCACTGTCACACGTGCCGAGTGGGCGGCAAACCATTGGCGAATCAAATCGTTGGTGAGGGTGAAATCGACAATATGGCGTGCAAAATAGGGTTCGGTCTTCACCACCTCGCGCGATTCGAGGTGCACCGCTCCCGGGATCATAGCCGCCACGATGATCGAGCTGAGCCGCTCGCCATAGGCCACAATGGCCGAAAGGGTGCGCGGCGAAAGGTCGGAAATCAGCGACACGCCAGTCAGTATGTTGGACAGTTCACTCGTTAGGCTCGCTATCTGCGCCAAGAGGGCCTCTTGTTGCTCCGGCTCCACGTTTTCGATCACCGCGCGGCCATGACGCTCAACTAGGCGTGCCAATTCGGCACGAAATTCATCGCCCTGCCCCTCGCGCGCGGCGGTAGCCATGGCTATCAATTGATCGGTCACGCCGCCAAGAGCCGACACCACCACAATCGACGGGCTGTCGAGCCCTGTGACAATGTTGCGAATCGAGCGCAAACCCTCCGACGAACCAACCGACGAACCACCAAATTTCAATACTTTCATCTTGCTCAAATGTTAATGAAGAGCAAAGTTATGATTTTTTTGTAATTTTGCCACAATATGGAACCAATAAAGATTATAAAAATAGGTGGCAATGTGGTTGATAACCCCGCCGCGTTGTCTGATTTTCTTTCGCAATTTGCAGCGATCGAGGGGCGTAAAATTTTGATCCACGGCGGGGGGAAGATCGCCACCACGGTGGCTCGTGGCTTGGGGCTTCAATCGGTGATGATCCAAGGACGCCGAGTGACCGACCAAGCAATGCTCGACGTGGTGACAATGGTCTATGGCGGACGAGTGAACAAAACAATCGTGGCGCAATTGCTCCAAAAGGGCGTCGAGGCGGTTGGGCTGACGGGGGTCGATGGAGCGTTGGTGCGCGCCGTGCGCCGCTCGCCGCAGCCCGTGGACTACGGCTATGTGGGTGACCCCGAGCAGGTTAACGTGCGCCTCTTGGGCGCCTTGCTCGACAACGATTTTGTACCCGTTGTGGCGCCGCTCACCATATCCACCGCCAACGAGATACTCAACACCAATGCCGACACGATGGCGCAAGCTGTGGCCACGGCCTTGGTGGGCAGATACTCGGTGGAGCTCTGCTATACCTTTGAAATGGAGGGCGTGATGGATCGCCACGAGAAACTTATCGAGTGCATTACGCCCGATGATTTTATAGCCCTGAAAGCCGACGGCACAGTGTCGGGCGGCATGTTGCCCAAGATAGAAAACGCACTGGCAGCTGTGGCGGCAGGTGTTTTTCGGGTGATGATAGGGCGCACCACGATCTGTGAACTTCCCCTTGAGGGGTGATCTCAAAAAATCGTTTTTCTTCTAGGCCGATTACCCCCCTATGTCGAAATTTTCAGATAGCCGACAGCGGGCTTTCCTTAATGAGCCGCGCGCCACGAAATCCCTTGCGCAGCCTCCACCACCAGCGGAACCGAGAGCCGCGCGGCGTTCTCCATCGTGCGCGACAAAATTTCCATCACTTGGGCTGCCTCCGCCTGCGGCGAATCAACCACAATTTCGTCATGAACCTGCAAAATAATCCGCGCCCGAAGACCCGCCTCACTCATGGCGCGGTGGGCGGCAATCATGGCGAGCTTCATAATGTCGGCCGCCGACCCTTGAATGGGCGTGTTGATGGCCGTACGTTCGGCGTTCTGACGCACGTTCCCATTGGTGGAATTGATGTCGGGTAGCGCTCGCCGACGATGAAAAATAGTCTCTACGTAGCCCTTTTCGCGCGCCTGAGCAATCGTGGTGTCCATATATTGTTTCACTCCCGGATAGAGCTCAAAATAGCTATCAATCAAGCTCTTAGCCTCCACTCTATCGATCCCCAGACGCGAAGCCAGCCCAAAGCTCGAAATACCATATATGATTCCAAAATTAGCGGTCTTCGCTTTGCGTCGTTCGTCGGGCGACACTTCACCGGGGGCGATCCTAAAAATTTTGGCAGCCGTTGCCGTGTGAATATCTTCGCCTTGGGCAAAGGCCGCGCGCATGGCCGGATCGTCGGCCAGGTGAGCCATCACACGTAGTTCGACTTGCGAATAGTCGGCCGAAATGATCACCGAATCGGCATCAGCAGCCACAAAAGCGTCACGAATGGCGCGCCCCGCTTGGTCGCGGATCGGTATGTTTTGTAGGTTGGGGTTCGACGAACTAAGGCGCCCCGTGGCCGTTACCGCTTGGTTGAAACTCGTGTGGAGGCGCCCCGTGCGCGAATTGATCAACAGTGGCAAGGCCTCGACGTAGGTCGAAAGCAATTTCTTCACCCCGCGATACTCCAAAATCTCGCCCACCACCTTGTGCCGATCGGCCAGCGAGCTGAGCGTCTCTTCGTCCGTTTTATATTGGCCGGTCTTCGTTTTTTTTGCCTTAGGGTCGATCTTCAACACGTCGAAAAGCAACTCGCCCAATTGTTTGGGTGAATTAATGTTGATCGCCGTCGGAGCTCCCACCGTGGCACGGATCCCCTCTTCGATGGCACTCAGGCGAGCGTTGAGTAGCTCCGCACTATGCGCCAAAATATCGCAATCGATCTTCACTCCGTTCCACTCGATGTCGGCCAAAACGTAAATCAACGGCTCTTCGATCGTTTCGTAAAGCGAGCGCTGCTCGTGCTTCTCAACCATAGGCCACAAAGAGTTGAAGAGTTGCAACGTGACGTCGGCACCTTCGGCCGCATAGGCCGCAATCACTGGCGCCGCCACTCGATCTAGGGTGATCTGCCGCGCGCCACGACCGATCAAATCCTCGATCGGCACAGGGTTGTAGTCCAACAAGGCGGCCGCCAGAAAATTCATCGAATGGCTACTCTCGGCGTCCAACAAATAGTGCATAATCATAGTGTCATAGAGGCGCCCGGCCACTCTTATACCATAATTACGCAAGACCAAGATGTCGAATTTTATGTTGTGTCCTATCTTGCCGATGGCAGGATTCTCGAAGAGCGGCTTTAACTCGCCCAAGATCGTCGATGCCGCACCACGCGAGGTCGGTATCCAGTAAGCTTGGTGCTCGCTCGTGGCCACCGACAGCCCCACAAGAGTAGTCCCCACAGCGTTGAGCGATGTGGTCTGGGTGGCGAAAGCGAAACGATCCACCCCGCTCAACAGGCCAACCAAGTCACGCAATTTGTCCAACGTGTCGATTGTTGTGTATTGATGAGCCGTGTTCTCTATCGTGCGCCTTGTAGCCTCCGGCTTTGGGGTGGGAGTGACGGGCTCGAGGGTCGAAAACAGAGTAGTCTCGGCCACTTGCTCGGAATAAGGCCTTGTGGAGTGAGTCACGCCACCCGCCGCACGGTGCATACAGTCCGACTCCAAGTTGGCCAACAGGCTACGAAAACCATGCTCGATATATAGCGAACGAAGGCGGTCGATATCGGGATTTTCCATCACCAATTTATCGGGCTCGAAATCCAAAGGCACATCTAAACGAATGGTAGCCAGCTCTTTGCTTAGGCGCAAGAGCTCGACCCCCTCCCGGATAGCCTCGCCCTGACGCCCCGTGATCCGATCGGCCGATGCGATGATATTATCTACGCCGCCATATTGAGCGATCAATTTTTTGGCGCCTTTTTCGCCTATCCCGCGCACACCCGGAATATTGTCGGACGCATCGCCCCAAATAGCCAACAGGTCGATCACCTGAATCGGCTCGGCAATCTCGAAATGGGCGCACACCTCGCGCACACCCCACACCTCAACCCCCGATCCGCTCTTGCCGGGCTTGTACATAAAAACATTATCGCACACCAATTGAGCGTAATCCTTGTCGGGAGTCACCATAAAAGTTTGATACTCACCACTCTGGCTAGCCTTGCGGCTCAACGTGCCAATCACATCGTCGGCCTCGAAGCCCGCCACCTGCAAGATCGGAATATTCATCGCCGAGAGCATCTCTTTGATTTGAGGCACTGCCCACAGAATATCTTCGGGTGTTTTTTCGCGATTGGCCTTGTACGATGGAGCGAGCGTGTGGCGGAAATTGTGCCCCCCGGGGTCGAAAGCCACGCCCAGATGGTCGGGACACTCGCGTGAAATAATATCGCCCAAAAACTTAGCAAAACCAAAAAGAGCCGACACATTTTGCCCCGCCGCGTTGCGCATTGGAGCGTTGATAAAGGCGTAATATGAACGATAGATCAGCGCATAGGCATCGATCAAAAAAAGTTTTTTCATAATCTTGTTACCAAATGTTTAGGGACGAAAAACGGCGTACGAATTTTCGGTTTCATAGAGTTTGACTTTCGTCAGTCGCACTCCTTGGGGCAAGTGTTCGGCGATTTTTTGCGCAAAGTCGACCACCATATTTTCGCACGTTGGTTGGTATTTTGTCTCCACTATTCGATAATCGAGCTCGCCAAGGGCTTTCGTCGGGCCGCCTTCGCGCACCACAAGGGCGTGATCTAGGCGATCGACGATGAGCGAATTGACGATCTGTTTGAGATCCGAGAAGTCGATCACCATGCCATATTTCGGGTCTTGCGGGTCGGTCGATGGCTCTCCGCTCACAGTGACTAGTAATTTATATGAATGGCCGTGTATATTGCGGCACAAGCCATCATAGCCTCTGAGTGCGTGAGCCATTTCAAATGTAAATCGGCGTGTTAGTTCCACTGTTTTCATCGTTTGGTATTTTTATTTCAATGCTTCAAAGGTAGTGTTTTTTGGGTTTGTTTTGTCTTTTTAGTTTTGTCTTTTTGGTTTATACTTTTAGTTTGTTCTATTCTGGTTTTATTTCTTTTCTAGCTTTTTAGTTTGTTTTTTTAGTTTGTTC
>JAVWYC010000078.1:0-8194 GCA_036661755.1 Mucinivorans sp.
GACCCTAGCTGTGCAGCTATCGCAAACCGCTAGCCGCGCAACCGCTAGGTGCCAGCGGCGCGAGCGAAAAAATCGCCGTGCCGGCGCCGTGACTAATCGTGACTTTTGAAAAAGTCACCCAAAACTTTTCTTGAAAAACTTCGTTTTTCTTAACTGGCGCTTGGAATTTTTGTTTTTCTGAACCGCTCTTGAAAATTTCGCTTTTCTGAACCGGATATACTTAGCGCCACACGCCAAAATAATTAAAAATAAAACACCTAACCACGCGATGGATGCTGCAAACCATAACCCTTACGACGATCCTCTATGCGTAACAAAAAACATAAACCAATGGCCGCCAAACCTAACGACATGAAAATTAACATCGGTAACGTGTAATCATAAACAACCGACGTGCTCGCCGTCGCCTGACGCACAATGCAATACTTATCACGAATCAAACTCACCGCATACGGCACACCAGCTAAACCCAAATTCTGCATCCAAAAAATTAACGCGTATGCAGTACCCAACCTGTTGAGAGGCATTATCTTAGCCACCGAAGGCCACAAAGCCGACGGAACTAACGAAAAAGCAATGCCAAGCAAAATAATTAAACTCATCGCAAAAGGCCAATATGTGATAAAAGGAGTAGCGAAAAGTGCGTAAACTAACACCAAAAGAGACGAACCGATCAACATAATAGTGATCCCTTGACCCCGCTTGTCGTAAATTCTACCGAAAAGAGGAGTCAATAAAATAGTGCCAAAAGGTAACATCGCCAAAATTGTACCCGCAAAATTGGGGTCAACCGCAAACTTCTCGGAAAGAAACAAAGTGGCAAACTTCAAAAATGGGAAAACCGCCGAGTAAAACAAAAAACACAAAAATGAAATGTACCAAAAACCACGCATGCGGAAAATAGCGAAAATATCGCGAAAACGAAACTTCTCGTCCTCGGCCAAACCCTCCTGAGCACGCTCGCGATCTAGCTTGCGATCCATGAAAACAAAAATCACAAAACAAATAAAACCAACGCAAAGCATCAAAAGACCAATCAAAATAGGCGCCGATACGGAATTGAAATAATGAGCCAAAGGCAACGGCAAAGCCATAGCCATGGCTGTCCCCAAACGAGCAAAAGCAACATTCATACCCAAAGCGAAAGCCAGAGAACCCTTGCCCTTGAACCAACGAACGATGATCTTGGTGGCCGTGATGCCAATGGTCTCGTAACCAACCGCAAAAAGCGAATAACCGGCCGAAGCGGTGAGAACTTGCGAAGAGATAGACTGTTGACCGAAAAACCAAAAATCAACCATTTGGCCGGAAGGCATGAAGCCTACGGCGTAGTATTTGATCGAAATGCCACACAACATCACCCCAACGGCAATCAAGCCGGTCAATCGCGCCCCGATCTTGTCGAGCACAATGCCTGCCACAATCAACATTCCAAGCGTGAAGTTCAGCCAACCATAAGCACTGTTGAAAAAGCCATAATCCGACCCTGTCCAACCATTTTGGCTCGAAAGTAACCCTTCGAGCGGAGCCATCACATCGGTCAAAAAATAGCCACACATCATCGTGAGCGACACCATAACCAACACAGTCCAACGAGCAACAACACTATCACCCAACGTTTTACGTAATTTTTCCATATATGATTTTTATTTTTTCAAACAATTTTTTTTGAGCACCTCGTATGCCACGTCTATACCTAATTCGCCAGCCTTGCTCAGGTCGAGACACCCTTTTTGAGTTTCGCCAACCATGATTTGCACCAAAGCGCGGTTGAAATACGCGTCGGCAAAGTATGGGAAAAGCTCGATCGCCTTGGTGTAGGCCTCCAAGGCCTCGGTCATGTTGTTTTGCTTGGCTAGAATATTGCCCAGATTGAAATATAGGTGTGGAAATTCGGGCATCAAAGCAATAGAGGCTTTCAGATCGGCAATGACGGCCGAATAATCGTACTTGATGGTGGTGGTGGTTTTGAGCCTGGCTGCCGGGTCGGAATTGATGTTAACGCTCTGGTAATCACCCTGCAAAGAGGCCATAAACTCGATCATCGAAGCCCTTGTCACCGCCCTGTTGAGCAAGGCAAAAGGATCGGTAGGACGTTCGATTATCAAAAAATTATAGAGATCCATAGCCGAAGCGTATTGGCTCATAATTGTCTGCAAGACAGCTTGTTCAAAGATTTCGTTCCACGCCTTGGCATTCATCAGCGCCGAATCGCGAACCACGACCTCATTGACCTGCAAATCAGTGGGTTGGTTGCGTAGAGCCAAACCCTTGATGTTTTGGTCGCGCACAAAGCGTTCCAAACGAGCATTGGCATAACGCGTTGGGTTGAATCCAACGCTGGTGTCGGGAGAGGCCACCATCATCAGATACAAAGGACGCGGCACGATTTGCGCATCGCGACCGCCCTGCAAGCGCGAAAAATCTTTGTTCCCAAAGTCGGCATCGAAGCTCATAATGTCGCTAAAACGCGACGAAGTATCGGCAAAACTTTCAAACTTTTCGGGCGTCATTCGTGTTCTATAATCCTCGATGATGCGTATGCCGGTGGCGTGGTCGGCCATCGATCCGCGACGATCGCCAAGCTGCATTTTAGCCGACGAACGATGGAGGTAGGCATTGGCAAAATCGGGGTAAAGCTCAATAGCGCGCGAATAATCGGTAATCGCACCACGCAAATTACCCAACAAAGAATAAACCGCCGCACGATTGTAATAGACCAACACGTTGTTGGGATTGCTGCTCGCCACGCGCGAATAGTCGTCGATTGCACGGTTGTAGTCGCCCACTTGGGTGCGCAACAAGGCTCGATTGAAATAACTCACCGAATTGGTGGAATCATAACAGATCGAATGGTCGAAATCCGAGAGTGCGTTACGGAGCTTGCCCAGCGAATTGTTGCCCATCGCACGATAGAAATAGGCGATGGCATGGGTGGAATCGATAGATAGGGTGCGATCCATATCCTCGATCCCCTCTTTGGTGTGACCCCGCACCATGCTCAACAAGCCACGACGCAAATAGCCATCGCTCATGTATGGATTGACGGCAATGGCCCGATCGTAGTCCCTGACGGCAGCCGTCGTGTCACCAATATAGAGGTAGGCCGTGCCGCGATTTACGTGAGCTTGCGGGTCGCGTGGTTCGATCCTCAGAAATTGGTTGTAATCGGCAATCGATGCCTTGAATTGTTGGTTGAGAAAGTTGGTCACCGCGCGCGAATAATAAGCCGAAGCAAAATTGGGCCGCATATCGATGGCGTGTGCAAAGTCGTCGAGCGCTTGGTCGTACTGCCCCATACGCGAACGCGTGATGCCGCGATATTGGTAGGCCATCGTGTAGACAGGGTTATGGTAGATGGCATTAGAAAAATCTTGCAACGCCCCCGGCAGGTCGTCTAAGTTATATTTGGCCACTCCACGCAAAAAATAGCCCTCATACTCCTTGGGCAAGGTGCGCAACAAAAGATTGAGCGATTCGATCGCCGATCGATAATCGCCTGCCATAATATAATCGCGCCCGCGAAGATAAAAATATGGTTTATCTAACTGAGCATTAGCCGACAACAAACTCAAAGAAAGTATAAATGCAAAGAAAAATCGTTTCATATGGGCAAAGATAATTTTTTTTGATGGGAAATTGGTCAAAAATAACTATTTTTGTTCTTATATAGATAAAAAAAACTCATCGATGAAAAAATTATTATTCATTTTATTGGCTTTTACCTCTCTTGGAGCTTTCGGCCAACGCATCGTGCAGAGCCTCGATCGCGATTGGCAATTCACCCCGGGATACGAAGTGCGCAAAGGAGTGAGCGAACCAATCAACATTCCTCACACTTGGAACCTAGACGCTTTGTCGGGCAAGGTGGACTATTTTCGTGGCTTGGGCAACTATCTGCGTAGCGTCGATATCCCAAAAACTTGGACGGGTAAACGCATCTATCTGAAATTCTATGGAGCCAACCAAACGGCTGATATATACATCAATAGCAAACACGTGGGCACACACAAAGGGGGCTACACCGCTTTTTGTTTCGACGTCACTCCTTGGCTCAACATTGGCGCCAAGAACTCAATATGGGTGCGGCTTACCAATGCTTTGGATCTAGACGTAATGCCGCTCCTTGGCGACTTTAATATGTATGGTGGCATTTATCGCCATGTGGAGCTACTGGCCTTGCCTGCTATGCACATTAGCCCTAACGACTACGCCTCGACGGGCGTCTATGTGACACCAAGCCATGTCGATCAAGAAAAAGCCTCGTTCACGGTGCGTGCCACGATCAATGGCATCGTTGGCTCGATGGGCGATGTGCGCTTCTATGTGCGCGACAAAGAGGGCGTGGTGATGGACAGTGTGGTGAACCGCATCAAAATCGGCCCGTCGGGTAGCGAAATCGCAATGGCTATGTTCAATATCGCCTCGCCACATTTGTGGGCCTCGGTCGATGATCCTTATTTGTATAAAACCGACGTCATTGTCCACTCGCTAGACAAAACTAAAAAATTCGGCACAGTGAATAAAGATAGTGTGGGTGTGAATTTCGGACTACGCTATTTTGAAGTCGACGCGGCAAACCAATTCTTTCTCAACGGCAAACCATTCCGCATTCAAGGTGTTGCTCGCCACCAAGACTGGGCCATGCTGGGTAACGCCATATATGAAGAAAATCATGAACGCGATATTGATCTGATGCTCGAAATGGGGGTCAACGCCGTACGTCTGTCTCACTATCCACAAGATCCATACTTCTTGGATCTGTGTGACAAGGCGGGCATTATCGTGTGGAGCGAAATTCCGTTTGTCGGCCCGGGCGGCTATCGCGACAAAGGATACAACGACTCGGAAGCTTTTCGCGAAAATGGATCACAACAGCTGGTGGAGATGATCCGTCAACAATACAACCACCCATCGATCTTGATGTGGGGACTATTCAACGAACTCACCCAACGAGGCGACGATCCGCTCGCCTTTCTGAAAATACTCAACGAACAAGCCAAAGAAGAAGATCCCAATCGATTGACCGTCGGGGCGAGCAACCAAGACGGAGCGCTCAACTTTGTGACCGACCTAATAGGCTTCAACATGTATTTGGGTTGGTATGGCGGCATACCTGCCGATATTGGCGCTTGGGGCGCATCGGTGCGCAAAGATTTCCCGAAACTGAAAGTCGGCATATCTGAATACGGCGCAGGAGCTAGCATATATCAACACCAAGATTCACTACTCAAACCCATCGCCAACTCATATTGGCACCCCGAAGAGTGGCAAGCCTACTTCCATGAACAATATTGGAAGGTCACGGCCTCGAAAAATTACTTCTGGGGAACTTTTGTGTGGAATATGTTCGACTTCGGAGCCGCCCACCGCACCGAAGGTACAAGAGTGGGCATAAACGACAAAGGATTGGTGACCTTCGATCGATTGGTGCGCAAAGATGCCTTCTATTTCTATAAAGCCAATTGGAACCACACCGAACGCTTTGTGCACTTGGCCGCACGACGATATGTCAATCGACCCAATACACCACAAACCTTTACCGTCTATTCACCATGCGAATTTGTACAACTGGTGGTCAACGGCGAACCGCTGGCGCAAGTAGCCAACGATGGCTACGGAACTTTCGTGTGGCGCAACTGCGCTGTACGTCAAGGCACAAACTCGGTGCAAGCAATCTCGGCCGATGGCTTGGTGGATAGCTATCAGATCGAAATTCGTTAGAAAATCACCATTTATAAAAATAATTTATTTAATATCGCGATTTGCTTTATGGCGACAATATAGTTTATTATATGTATCTTTGTCAACCATTAAAGTCACCTATCCACAAAGAATAGGCCTAAAACAATTATAATATGTCGTTGATATATTTTATATTACTCACCCTCTTTATTTCGGCAGCGATCGGCTATGTGGCCATTCCCCGAATCGTGGTGATCGCAAAAACTAAGCGATTGTTCGATGTGCCAGACGCGCGTAAAGTGCATTCGGGCGCCATTCCACGCTTGGGCGGGATCTCCTTTTTTCCGGGGGCGATGTTCTCGTTCGCCTTTGTGCTCGGTTTGCGCTACTACTTGGGCTTTGAACTCTCGCTCGCGAGAGAGGGCAACCTAATTGTGGAGCTGCTCTTTATGATATCGGGAATGATGATGCTCTTCTTTGTCGGTCTGACCGACGATCTGGTGGGGGTGGGCTATCGAACAAAATTTGTGGTGCAAATCTATGCGGGGGTAGCACTCTTGATGTCGGGCTTGGGGATCGACAATCTGGGCGGATTCCTTGGCGTGGGCGATTTGCCTCTCTGGCTGTCGGCCCTCTTGACGATCATTGTCGTGGTATTTGTGATCAACGCCTTTAATCTGATCGACGGCGTGGACGGCTTGTGCTCCGGCCTGGGAGTGATCATACTCACCATTCTTGGCGTGTGGTATATCGTTCTGGGCGAATTTGTCTACTCCATGTTTGCCTTTGGCATGGTGGGCGTGGTGGTGGTGTTTTTTCAATACAACGTCCGAGGCAATAGAATGAAAGTCTTTATGGGCGACACCGGATCGCTCACCTTGGGCTATATGATAATATTCTTGGGACTCAAATTTATATCCATCAACACCGCATCATACCCCGGCGTTATTCACCTCAATTCACCAATAGCACTGCTCTTTGGTTTGATGTTTGTGCCCGTGTTCGACACATTTAGGGTCTTTGTGAGCCGCATAAGTCGAGGCAAATCACCCTTCTATCCCGACAAAACACACATTCACCACAAATTGCTGGCCATGGGGTTCACGCATCTACAAAACACAGCAATACTGCTGATAGCCGAGTGTCTGCTATTCCTGTTGACAATTTTCCTCTCGCAAATATTATTGCTCAATGTTAATGTTGTGATTGGAATTTTAATAGCCGTTGGAGTGTTTGTTAATATGATGATTAATAAAAGAATAAATAAAATAGCACTAAAAAAATTAAGTTAAACATGGACAGTAAAAAATGTGTTTTAGTTTGCGGCGGTGCAGGCTTCATCGGTTCGCATACAACGGTAGAATTAGTCGAGGCAGGCTATGATGTGGTGATAGTAGACAATTTATCAAACTCGGACATTGCAGCCGTGCACGGAGTAGAAAAAATCTTGGGTCGCACGCTCCCTTTCGAGCAAGTGGATTGTTGCGATATTGACGCGTTGCGCACGGTATTCAAAAAATATAAATTCGCTTCGGTGATTCACTTTGCAGCCTTTAAGGCCGTTGGCGAGTCGGTGGGCGAACCGTTGAAATATTTCCGCAATAACTTCGATTCGTTGCTCGTTGTGCTCACTTTGATGCACGAATTCAAAGTGCCAAACTTAGTGTTCTCATCTTCATGCACCGTCTATGGTCAGCCCGATAAATTGCCGGTGACCGAGGCTACTCCTCGCAAAGAGGCCGAATCGCCATACGGTTACACCAAACAGGTGAGCGAAGATATGATCCGATATAGCGTTGCGGCTTTTGAAGATTTGTACGCCATTGCCTTGCGCTATTTCAATCCGATCGGGGCACACCCATCGGCTTTGATTGGTGAATTGCCGAAGGGAGTTCCGGGCAATTTGGTGCCTTTTATCACTCAGACGGCGTCTGGTTTGCGTAAGGAGTTGAGTGTTTTTGGTGATGATTATGACACGGAGGACGGTTCGGCTGTGCGTGATTATATAGACGTAGTGGATTTGGCACGTGCTCATGTGGCGGCAGTTGGTCGCATGGCGGGAGGTAAGGACAAGGCTCGTTACGAGGTTTTCAACGTTGGTACGGGTCGTGGGGTTTCGGTGCTTGAGTTGGTGAATAAATTCAAGCAGGTCAATCAAGTAGCGTTGCCGTATAAGATTGTGGGTCGTCGTGCGGGGGACATTGTGAAGATTTGGGCTGACACTTCGTATGCTAATGTGGAGTTGGGTTGGAAGGCGACTCGTGATTTGTCTGACACGTTGGCGGCGGCGTGGAAGTGGGAGAAGCACGTGCGTGGATTAGACGCTTAGGCTTATGGATAGAGTAGGTGGAGCATGATAATGTTTCACCTATTTTTTGTTATTGTGAATTTGGTTTGGGGGTTTAGTTGATATTAAAGGAGAGTAGTGAGGGAGGGTGCTGGTTCAGAAAAGCGAAGTTTTCAAGAGCAGTTAAGAAAAGCGAAGTTTCCAAGAGCAGTTAAGAAAAAC
>JAVWYC010000079.1:0-8191 GCA_036661755.1 Mucinivorans sp.
TATATCTTAACACAAACCCGCGCCCCATACCAAAAAACTGGAACCCACCCTCAACAAACAAAACTACGACCCCTACTTCTTCTTGCTCTTGGCTCGTTGCTGCTGCTCCAATTGAGCTTGCTGTGCTTTTTGCATGTTCTCCAATCGTTCCGCCCATTTTGATTTTTTCACTGGCTTAGTAGCCGCCAACTGCATCTTGGCATGCAAAGCCTCGTCACTCACCACATAACGGAAGATATATGTCTGAGCGATAGCGATCAAGTTACTCAATAAATAATAG
The DNA here is from genome assembly GCA_036661755.1 of Mucinivorans sp. Lineage (GTDB taxonomy): Bacteria > Bacteroidota > Bacteroidia > Bacteroidales > Rikenellaceae > Mucinivorans. The sequence goes on from JAVWYC010000079.1 coordinate 281, forward strand.
TACGACAGACCCGAAGAATAGTTATTGAACCAAAGCACCAGCATGAGCGGCATCATATAGAGCATCATAAATTTCATGCCCGGCATAGCGTTGGTTTGCATGGCGCTCTGCTGCGAATAGTTGAGCCGCGAACTGATATAGAGCGACACAGCCATGAGCAAGGTGAAAAGCGACACGTGGCTACCGTAAAAAGGAATGTTGAAAGGTAACGAAAGAATGCTATCATATGACGACAAATCGCTAGCCCACAAGAACGACTGTCCGCGCAACTCGATCGACGAGGGGAAGAAACGGAACATGGCAATCAAGAATGGGAACTGGATCAACATTGGCAAGCACCCTCCCATTGGGCTTACGCCAGCTGATTTGTAGAGCCCCATCGTGGCCTGCTGTTTTTTCATTGCGTCGGCCTTCGATGGATATTTCTCGTTAATTTTTTTGATTTCCGGTGCCAAGAGTCGCATCTTGGCCGTGCTCAGATACGATTTGTATGTGAGCGGAAAGAGCAATAGTTTGATCACCAGAGTTAAGATCAAGATAATGAGTCCAAAATTGGTGATATAGAGGCTCAAAAAGTCGAACATTGGGATCACAATCCAGCGATTGACCCAGCCGATGATCCACCACCCTAGCGGCACTATTTCTTGGAAACCATATTCATCGCCATAGGCGTTTAGGGTCGAGAATTTGTTTGGGCCAAAATAGAATTGAAAGTTATAACTGTCTGTTGTTCCGTTGTAAGGCAGGGTCAGCTGAGCATTAAAATCTTTAATATTACTATTACTTGGCTCGAAAGTATTGTATTTTAAGGCAGCGGTGGAGAATGCTTCTTTGGCCACGATGACCGAGCTAAAGAATTGTTGTTTGAAGGCCACCCAATGCACTTTTGTGGGGATTGTCTCTTCTACGGTGCCTGTCGAGACCGATAATTCGTTAAATTCTCCTTTGACGCCCGGGTATTTATAGGCGATGGTGGTGTAATTATTTTCGTTTTCAAAGCCTTTTTCTTCTTGTGGCGAGACCACATTCCATCGGAGCGTCAAGTCCGATTGCGTGGCCGACATTGCGCTACGGAAGTGCGAGAAATCGGCTTTGAAGTCCAGCATATAGTTGTCTTTGGCCAGTATGTAGATAAATTCCACATAGTTGGTCGAATCGGGGCTTAGGCGAAATGCGATTTGCGAGTCCGATATTTTGTTGGCTACCCAATATAATTCGCCTGTTGCGATACGTTCGGGAGCGAAAAATTCAAAAGAGAACTGCGAACCTTCGGGATTAAAGAGCACTAATTTGTCGCCTTTGTCGGCTTCGTTCAATCGGTCATAGTCTTTGAGTTCGACGCTTGCTATACGCCCGCCTTTGGTGGAGAAGGTATAGATAGCCAAGTCGTTTTCCATTGTTATGAACTCTTCGGTTCCTGTGGCCAGCGGAGCTAAATGGCCTAGCATTTGAGCTTGGGCAACGGCTGCCAGACTATCGGCGAGGGCTTTTTGGGCTACCGAGTCGATGGGTGCAATCTTCGGCGCGGTGAGTGCGGCGATCGAATCTTGACGTGCTTGCTCTTTTTTTACGATTGCTTGACGCTCTTCGACTTGTTTGGTATTCCACCAGCTAAAACCGAAAAGTATCGCTCCGATAATTACCAGACCGATGATTGTGCTTTTATTCATTCTTTATTTGTGTATCTTTTGTAATATTTTATTTGGCATATTTCAGTGCCGCCTTCACGAAGTCGATAAAGAGCGGGTGCGGATTTTGCACTGTACTCTTGTATTCCGGGTGAAATTGCACACCCACAAACCATGGGTGAGCGGGCACTTCCACTATTTCTACCAGCCCCGTATCGGCATTAACCCCCGTTGGCACAAGCCCTGCTTGCTCAAAACGTTCTTTGTAGTCGTTGTTAAACTCATAGCGGTGGCGATGGCGTTCCGAAATGTCGACTTTGCCATACGCTGCTGCTGCGCGCGACTCTTTTTTCAATGTACAGGCATAGGCTCCAAGACGCATTGTGCCGCCTTTTTCGGTCACTCCTTTTTGTTCTTCCATCAAATCGATCACCGGATCGTTTGTTGCTTCGGTTTCTGTCGAATTGGCATCGCGGAGCCCCAACACATTGCGTGCATATTCAATCACCGCACATTGCATTCCCAGACAAATTCCAAAGAAAGGAACGCCATTTTCGCGTGCATATTGTACGGCTAGGATTTTTCCTTCCAAACCGCGATGACCAAAACCCGGCGCCACCAAAATACCCGACATCTTGCCCAGTTTTTCGGTTATATTGTCGATTGTCACTTTTTCTGAGTTGACATAAATCAGATTAACATGAGTATTGTTGGCTGCTCCGGCGTGGATAAACGATTCACTAATAGACTTATAGGCATCTGGCAGTTCGGTATATTTGCCCACCAAGGCAATATTAACTTCCGAGGATGGGTGTTTGACTTTTTCCACAAATTCGCGCCACGAGTCGAGATCTATCGGGCGGAGGGTATCCAGTTGCAATTTAGAGAGAGCCACCGTGTCGAGTTTTTGATCCAACATTTTCAGTGGCACTTCGTATATTGTCTTCACGTCCAGCGATTCGATAACCGCGTCTTGGGCAACGTTGCAAAAGAGGGCCACTTTTTTCTTCAGATCGTTTGACAGCGCTTTTTCGGTACGCAGCACCAAAATGTCGGGTTGCAGGCCACTTTCGAGCAACATTTTCACCGAGTGTTGTGTTGGTTTAGTTTTCAGCTCGCCGCTAGCGCTAAGGTATGGGATCAGCGTAAGGTGAATAATGAGCGTATTGCCCACGCCCAGTTCGTAACGCAGTTGACGCACCGCCTCTATATAGGGTAGGCTCTCGATGTCGCCCACCGTGCCGCCGATTTCGGTGATCACAACGTCATATTTTTTCTTTTGCCCCAGCAACTGAATGCAGCGTTTGATTTCGTCGGTAATGTGAGGCACAACTTGCACTGTCTTGCCCAGAAATTCGCCGCGACGCTCCTTGTTGATCACGCTTTGATAGATACGCCCTGTGGTGACGTTGTTGGCTTGCGAGGTGGGTCTACCGATAAAGCGTTCGTAGTGCCCCAGGTCGAGGTCGGTCTCCGCGCCATCTTCGGTCACATAGCATTCGCCATGTTCGTAGGGGTTAAGCGTGCCCGGATCGATGTTGATGTATGGATCGAGCTTTTGAATTGTCACCCTATAGCCGCGCGACTGAAGCAGTTTGGCCAGCGAGGCCGAAATAATACCTTTACCAAGTGAACTGGCCACGCCGCCGGTCACGAAAATATACTTTGTCATATTCTTGATGAATTAAAAAACCCAACGTAAAGCTTTTTTTACATGCCCTCTACATGTTTTATTGAAGGTTGACGCTAGATTTCTTTCTTAATTTTGAGAGTCTAGTAGGTTGATTTTTTCGATCACTTCGGCCACTTCGGCTTTGATTTTTTCGATTTTACGCTCCACGCTTTCTACCAGCGAACCTGCATTTTTGCTTTTGGCAAAAAATCCGATATTATTTTCGAGCGTAGCGATTTCGCTTTGCAGTGATTTCATTTTGTGGAACAATTTTTCGCGTTCTGAACTCATACGACCCGAAGCCGATGGCGAGCCTCCTTGGCGCATTTGCCCAACACGTTCTTTGTAGCGTTCTATACGCCCTGCCCCCTGAGCCCCGCGCAAACGCTCAAACAGACAGTCAACCACCTCTTTATATTGCTTGGCCACGCTCTCTTTTTGTTTGATTGGCACAAAACCAATAGCCGTAAAGCGCCCCATAATCTCTTTCAGGGTGTCGAAAGTCACATTTTCGGCCGTTTGCATCGCTTTCAGTTCTTCGATGATTGCCAATTTAGCTGCCAGATTTTCGTTATAGAGCGAGTCTGACTCCTTGAAATGTTCCGCCTTATGCTCAAAGAATTTGTCGCACGCCGAGCGAAAACGTTTCCATATAGCGTCCGAATAGCGTCGAGCCACCGGGCCACTCTCTTTCCACTTCTTTTGGAGCGCAATAATGGCGTCGGTTGTCGTTTTCCAATCTTGGCTTTCCATCAACGATTCGGCCATCACACAAAGGTCGGTTTTCACTTGCAAATGTCCGTCCATTTCTGAACGCAACGAGCCAAAGAAAGCACGTTTGGCGGCAAAAAACTTGTCGCATGCGGCACGGAAACGCTCATAAACCCTAACGTTATCTTTTTTGGGTGCAAAACCAATCGTTTTCCACATTTTTTGCAACTCGGTGATTTGCTCTTGCACAGAATTCCACTCGGCAACCGAAGTGAGCGGCAGAGCCGAAAACTCCTCGATTTTCACGCACAACCCATCTTTGAGCGCCAAGTTTTGCTCCTGCTCCACTCTCAACGCGTCGTAATACTCTTGGTGACGCTTGTTGATGCGTGCGCTAGCCGCCTTGAAACGATCCCAGAGTTGCTCTTTGAACTCCAAAGCCACGGGGCCCGCCTCGCGATATTGGTCGTGCAGTTTCTGTAACTCACCAAAGGCCGAAGTAGCCGATGGATTTTCGAGCAACGCCTCGGCACGTTCGCACAACTCTTTCTTGGCCTCGTAGTTGCGTTTGAGATCCAAATCGCGCAACTCTTTGTTGATCTTTATAAAGTTATAGAAATTTTCGGTGTGATGGTGATAGGTATCCCACAGGTCGCGCGTAACGGCCAATGGCACAATGCCGATCTCCTTCCAACGTGACTGTATGTCGCGGAAAGCCGCAAAAGTCTGCCCCATCGTTTCGGTGCTATCCACCAAGGCGCGAAGCTCCTCGACCAAGGCAAGTTTAGCGGTGTAGTTGGCCGCTTTTTGCTCTTCGGTGGCTTGCAGCGCCGTGTCGCGACGCGTACGATATATGTTGAGCAACTCTTTGAGGCGCGTCTCTTCGGCACTAATTTCGGGCTTGTAGTCGGCCTCAACGCCGCCTTGGGCGATAAACTCTTCGCGTTTGGCCTCGTCTTTGGCACGCACTATTTTATAGAATAGTATTTTGATCGCCTCGATACGCCCTTTGAGCTGCGTTAGGGGCATCTGTTGAATGTCCTGCGCCAATATTTTGAGCAAACTTTCCAAATCAGCGGGCAACTCTTCACTCACCTCTTGCTTGTGCTTGGCCATCTTTTGAAGAGCCTTACTCGCCTCTTGCTTGGCCATCTCTTGAAGATCCTCATCCGATTCTTGCTCGATCTCTTCTACGACAGCTTTTGGCTCTGCCTCAGACGGCGCCGCGATCGGTGCGTCGGGCTCTTTTTGAGCATTTTCTTTCACAGCGTCAACAATGGCGACAACCTTGCGTGGTGCGCGTTGTTTTGGTGTAGTAACTTGGGTGGCAGCCTCCGATTCTTGATCCATCACAGCCACCGACGAAAGATCGCTCGACGCATCTTGTGCGGCGGGTGCGTTGTTGGCTTTTGTTGTTGCGCGGCGAGCCTTTGTAGGTTCCGTCGCCTCTTGACAAGCTGTTGGTTCGGCCGTGGCCGTAGCTATTTTTTGTTCATTGTCCATCGTGCTGCTCTTGGTTAGGTAACAATATCTGACAAAGGTAGCACTTTTTCGCGAAAAATCAACTTGCTTTTTAATTAAGTTTTCGCAACCTTTTTCTGATGAAATATAGTGACTTGTTTTTGCTGTTTTTCAAAACAAAATTCGTAACTTTGTTCTCAAAGAATCTTTTGTTATTTCAAAAATAAATTATTTTATGGCACTTATTAAATCGATTTCGGGCTTCCGAGGAACAATCGGCGGTGCGGTGGGCGACAACCTAACGCCTATTGATCTTGTGAAATTCACAGCCGCATTTACTAGCTTCATCAAAGAAAAACAAGCCCACGGCCAAGAATTGACCATCGTTGTGGGGCGCGATGCTCGTATTTCGGGCGCTATGTGTGCCCAAATTGTGGAGGGGACGCTGCTGGCCTCGGGTGCCAATGTGATCAACATCGGCTTAGCCACAACGCCAACGGTGGAGCTAGCCGTAACCACCAATAAAGCATCGGGGGGAATAATCCTCACCGCATCGCACAACCCAAAACAATGGAACGCGCTCAAATTGCTCAACCAAAACGGAGAGTTCCTCAACGCAAAAGAGGGCGCCCGAGTGCTCGAAATCGCAGCCGACGAAAGCTTCACTTTTGTTGACATAGATTCGATAGGCAAAGTCATCTCACGCGCGAATTTCGACCAACAACATATCGATATGGTGCTCTCCTTGAAGGAGGTAGACCAAGCGGCAATCAGTAAACGTAAATTCAAAGTAGTGCTCGACGCCGTCAATTCGGTGGGGGGGATTGTGATGCCTGTTTTGTTACGCGCCTTGGGCTGTCAAGTGGTGGAGCTCAACTGCACGCCCGACGGGTGCTTCGCTCACAACCCCGAGCCGCTACCGGAACATCTGACCGAAATCTCGGCACGTGTGGTGGCCGAAAAAGCAGATCTCGGGGTGGTGGTCGATCCAGACGTAGATCGCTTGGCGCTCATTTGTGCCGACGGCACAATGTTTGGCGAGGAGTATACCTTGGTGGCTGTGGCCGATTATATACTTGGCATGGAGGGCGGCAACACTTGTTCCAACCTCAGCTCGTCGAGAGCTCTGGCCGATATTGCAGCGCGTCATGGTGGCTCATATTCGCCGGCGGCGGTGGGCGAGGTCAATGTGGTGGCCAAAATGAAAGAGACCGGCGCGGTGATTGGTGGCGAGGGTAATGGCGGCATCATTTTCGGGGCGCTACACTATGGGCGCGATGCGTTGGTGGGCGTGGCTCTGTTCTTGACCTACTTAGCGCGTACCGGCATGACAGCCAAAGAGTTACGTGCCACCCTACCCAACTATTTCATGTCCAAGAACAAGATTCAGCTTACAGAGAAAGTCAACGTTGATGATATTTTAGCCAAGATGGCTCAAAAATACAAGGACGAGAAAGTGACCACTATCGACGGCGTAAAAATCGACTTTGCCGATGGTTGGGTGCATCTTCGCAAATCGAATACCGAGCCTATTATTCGCATTTACTCCGAGGGTCCAAGTGCGCTCCGTGCTCAGGAATTGGCGCAAATGATCATCACACAAATCGAAGCGCTCACAGCGTGAGATATGATTTCCAGAGCATAAATTGTTACGCCGAGAGTGTTTGCGGCGATAGTTTTTTATGTGAACGGACGGCCGATGGTTATCTGTTGGTGGTCAGTGATGGTTTGGGTCATGGGGCTAAGGCGAATGTATTGTCGGAATTGACGTGTGAAATTGCCATGAGTGAGTGGCGAGGTTTGTCTTCTTTGGAGACTTTGATGTCGATGCTTTCTTTGCGTTTGCCTGTCAATGCAGACAATGGTCGTGCATATGCAACTTTCACGCTTATTGATTATAACGAGCGTCGGTCGCAAGTAAATTTGGTAGAGTACGAGAGTCCCGAGGCGTTATTTTTCAGGCAGCGTGTTCGTTATGATTTGCATGCTGTGCGTTGTTGTCAGGTTGATTCTTCGTATGCTCTTCGTGTGTCTCATGTTGTTCCTCGGGCAGGTGATCGTTTGGTGGTGGTGAGTGACGGGGTGAGTCAGAGTGGCATTGGTAGTCCGACGATGCCATTTGGTTGGGGTGATATTGGGGTATCGGGTTGTGTGCGTGAGGTGTTATCGGCTCGTGTTGGTATTTCTCCGGCTGGTTTATGTGATCGTTTATTGAATTGTGCATTGAGTAACGAGGCGTATTACGCTCATGATGACATGTCTGTTTTGTGTTTAGAGTTTTAGTGGTGCAGGCTATAATATAGTTATAATTATAGTCGGTTCAGAAGAGCGAAGTTTGCAAGAGCAGTTAAGAAGAGCGAAGTGTCCAAGAACCAGTTAAGAAAAACGAAGTGTCCAAGAACCAGTTAAGAAAAACAAAAATTTCAAGCGCCGATTCAG
>JAVWYC010000080.1:0-8140 GCA_036661755.1 Mucinivorans sp.
GTGCAGGCGCCGTGCCGAATCGTGACTTTTGAAAAAGTCACCCAAAACTTTTTGGGAAAAACTGCGTTTTTCTTAACTGCTCTCTTGGAAACTTCGTTTTTCTGAACCGACTTCGAGTGATTCTGTTCTTTTCTGAACTGCTCTTGAACGCTTCGTTTCTCCTAACCAGCGCCACTTGGCGCTACCTAACCTCACTAATGACATTGGATTGCCATAGCCTAAATAAAAAAAACAACTCCCGAAAACTAACCTACAACAACAAATTAGACGGAGAATGTGGGAAAACTACCGTCGGCTTAAATGTCTTAGCCTGCTCGAAATCCATATGAGCATACGATATAATAATCACTATATCACCCACCGAAACCAAACGTGCCGCCGCTCCATTAATGCAAATCTGACCGCTATTGGCCTCACCAGCAATGACATACGTCTCAAAACGAGCGCCGTTGTTGTTGTTAACTATCGCCACCTTCTCGCCCGCAATAATGTTGGCCGACTCCATCAACACACTGTCGATAGTTATACTACCTACATATTCTAAATTCGCCTCGCTCACCGTCGCTCGATGAATCTTTGATTTAAGTACCTCTATTAACATTGATTTCCTGTGATTAAATATTGTCTATCAACCTCACCGCACCGCACTTCACCGCTGCGCAAATGCGGAACGAATGGCGATCTTGCGTGGCTCGCAAAGTCACCGGATCCACCACTTCAATATATTCGGGGCAAAGGTATTTATTATTTTCGAGATTCGCGATCGCCTGAGCCACTAATTTTTCGATTGGCTGATCATGCTCTTTTTCTATCTTGCTTTTGAGCGCTGTTAACTCCCCAAAAATCAAAGGCGCCGCAGCACGCTCGGGCACACCCAGCAACGCATTGCGCGAAGAAAGTGCCAAACCGTCATCGCCCCGAACAATCGGACAACCAACAATTTCCACCGCCAAGCCACGCTCCTCGACCATCGAACGAATGATGGCCAATTGCTGGAAATCTTTCTCGCCAAACATCGCCCAGCGAGGCTCCACCAACTCCAAAAGACGAGAAACCACTTGCACCACACCACCGAAATGACCTGGTCGACGCGCCCCCTCCATCACTTGGGCCAACTCCTCCCACTTGCCGCCCTTGGCCAGCGGCGCCCCCTTGGGATAGACCTCCTCCACCGAAGGCATGAAGAGTATGTCGGCTCCTGCGGCAGCAAGCAGTTCGGCGTCGGCTGTTTCTGTACGCGGATATTTGGCCAGATCGTTCTGATCGTTAAATTGTGTTGGGTTGACAAAGACACTCACCACAACTGTTTGGCCCGTCGAGCGTGCTTTTTTGACCAGCGACACGTGTCCTTGGTGCAATGCCCCCATTGTGGGTACAAATGCGATGCCGGTTTTTCCATTTACAGCGGCGCGAAGCTCGCTTACTGTTTTTGTAATTTGCATCATAGTAAAAAAGCACCCTTTTTGTAAAGGGTGCTCGTTTTTGTTAGTTGAAATTATTTGTCATCACTCTTATTTGAGGATTATCACATTGCTGCCAATGAGATGGCCGTCCATATACACCATCACCGTATATTGTCCTGCGGTAAGTCCTGTGCCGTTATAGTAGACCGACACACTAAGGTCGTCGCATTGGTAGTCCACCTTGCGTGAGGCCGAATAAGGGATGCGCGAACCTTCAAATTCAAAGAGTGAATTTTGATTTTCTGACAGATCGTAACCATCCGGCGAAATGATGCGCACGTATACCGTTCGTTCGCCCGGCACAGCTAAGTCGTTGGCTGCCAGCACTAAGGTTGTGATCAGTCGATCGGCTTGGCGAGCTTTGGTGACGTCTTTATCGCGACGATTCACGGCGCGCAAAGTGATGTCGCGAGCACGAATTACCGAGCCGCGTTTGATTTTGTTATTGAGTTCCGACGCCGTTTCGCGAGCCGCTTCGGTGGTTGTGCGAAGGGTTGATATTTCCTTACGGAATTTCACATTTTCGCCAACCAGACGGTGGTTGAGTTGGTTGAGCGAGTCGATTGTGCGTACAAAACCTTGCAAAGTAGAACGCAATGTACCAAGTTCGCGTTCGTAGCGTTTGATTTTCGAGTAGTTGATCGAACGTTCACGTTTAAGCTTAGTCATGAGCGAATCCGCCTTGTGGCGTTGGGCTTCTAGATTGACGTTGAGCGTATCGTTGTCGAATTTCATGCCGTCCATTTCGCCCATCAAGCGCGAATATTGAGCGGTAATGGTATCCATATCGACTTCCATAGCCGCAACTTCGGCTGCATCGCGACGCACACTCTGCCAGTAAAGTACTGACACAGCGGCCAATACGATAAGCAGAATTATGATGGCTATTTTGAGCCCGCCGGTGGCCGAGCCCGAGGCTTGTGGTTGATCGTAACCGTATTCCTCTTGATCTTGATAATCCATAGCAACTTAATATGTTATATTTTGGGTGCAAGGTAATAATTATTTTGCGAATTACAAAATTTTCAAAAAAAAGATGCTCTTTACTAATTAATTGCAACAAAATTACTATATTTGCCACTTGCTAGTTGAGTGGTTTGGTGCTTTGGGTGGTTGATTTCATCGTATTGTGGTGATTATCAGCGCATTTAGGCACAAGCTTTCAACATAATTCATAATTAAAAATATGGCATCTTTACAAACTCTACGCAACAAAGGCGGCGTGATCGTCGCTGTAATTATCGGTATTGCCTTGTTGGCATTTATTTTGGGCGACATGCTTACCTCGGGCAGCGTGCTTTTTGGCAACAGTGCCAATAACGTTGGTAAGATTGGCGGTCAGGGTATCTCGGCTGTCGAATATGGCAATCAGATCAACTATTTGACCGAAATTCAAAAAATTTCTAGCGGCTCGGAAACCGTCAGCGAAGAGCAAACACAAGCCATTCAAAGCCAAGCTTGGGAGCAATTAGTGCGCAAATATGCGGTCGATCCTGCTCTTGCCGCCGTTGGTCTCACTGTCACCGGGGCCGAAATGAACGAACTAGTGTCGGGGCGTTACCTCTCGCCAATCGTACAACAAATATTCGCCAACCCACAAACCGGGCAATTTGATGCAACATATCTTCGCCAATTTGTCGAAAACTTGGATCAAGACCAAACGGGGCGTATGCAAATGTTCTGGGACTACTTGCAAAGCGAAGTGCAAGCACAAACCGTGATCATGAAATACAAAACGTTGATCGACAAGGCGATTTACGTCACCGCTCCCGAAGCTAAATTGATGGCCGCTTTGGAAAGCAATACTTATGGCGTTCGTTTTGTGAACGAAACCTACCAATCGATTGCCGATAGCACAGTGTCTGTTAGTGAAGATGAGGTTAAGGCTTTTTATGAAAAAAATAAGGCAATGTTTGAACGTCAAATTTCGCGTTCGATCGATTATGTGGTCTTTGAAGCGTTGCCTTCTGAGGCTGACTACGCGGCTGCCGACAAATATATTGGCCAATTGACTACCGAGTTTGCAACTTGCCAAGATGTAAAACAATTCGTCACACTAAATTCACAAGAACCTTTCGACACACGATATTATAAGGAAGGTGAACTTTCGGGCGCGCTGGGCGAGTTTGCCTTCACGGCCACGGGCGAACAAATCTATGGCCCTGAACTTTCGGGCGATCAATATACGTTAGCTCGTGTGGCGGAAATCAAAGTACTGCCCGATAGTATCAATTTTAGCCACATTGTGGTGAGCGCCGACAATAAAAAACTAGCCGATAGTTTGGCCGCTGCGCTACCTTCGGCCTCGGCCGAGGCTTGGGCTACGGCTGCCGCAACTTATTCGCTCGACACACAAACCGGCGCTGTGGCCGGCTTGGTGGGAACGCTCGACCCTCAAACACTAGGCGCGCAATTTGCGGCTCCACTCTACCAAACACCTGCCGGATCTATCACCACCGTTGCCACTCAAAATGGGATACATATTATAAAGGTGAACGCTCGCATCGGCGAGGGACGTAAAGTGCAACTTGGCAAGATTCAATACAAAGTGGAAGCCAGCAAAGATACTCGTAACTTGACCTTTGCCAAGGCTACTGAATTTGAAAAGAGTGCACACGCAATGACTTTCCAAAAAGCGGTTGACGCCGTTTCGGCCGCCAAACGCACAGCGCAAGTAGGATCGAACGACCGTACGGTGCAAGGTTTGACCTCTTCGCGTGAGTTGGTTCGTTGGGCCTACAACGCCAAACAAGGCGACAATTCAACAATCATGGAGTTTGGCGACAATTTCGTATTGGCCACCCTCACCACGATCGTCGACAAAGGGATCGCTCCTTATCAAAGCGCCAAGGCTGACGCCACAACAATGTTGCGTCGCGAGAAAAAAGGCGAAATGTTGAAAGAAAAAATGTCAGGCGCCGCTTCGCTCGAAGCGCTGGCTGCCAAACTTGGCAAGACAGTGATCGACGCTCCGCAAGTTAATTTCAATACCTTTATCGCGCCCGAAGTGGGCTACGATCCGGCCTTTGCCGGCGGGGTGTGCGGAATCACCGACTCGATGGCCCTATCTCGCCCAATAATCGGTACAACGGCCGTCTATGTTGCTAAAATCACATCCACCCTCGCTTCGCCAATAGCCCAAGGCGTGGAACGTCAAAAGATCGCCGCCGAAAGAGAACAAAATGCGTTTGTATCGGTCTATCAAGCCTTGATGGAACAAAGCAATATAGTCGACGAACGCTACAAATTCTACTAGGCAATTACCCGGAACATTCTATTACACAATTTTAGAATATTACGATATAGCACAAAAATTCCAAAAGGGCGTACATTAATAGTGCGCCCTTTTCTGGAAAAAAAGTAAAATTCGATGTACAGAGCAAAACTCACCCCCGAAACACAAGAAGCAGCGATCAAAGAAATCAAAGACGCTTTTCAATACGCCTTGGCCTCGCGTTTGCGTTTGCGTAGGGTGACAGCGCCACTCTTTGTGCTCTCCGGTTCGGGCGTGAACGACGACTTGAACGGCGAACAAACAGCCGTCAGTTTCGCTGTGCGTTCGCTCGCCGGTGCGCGTGCCGAAATCGTCCATTCGCTGGCCAAGTGGAAGAGAATGAAACTTGCCGAATACCATATCGCCGCAGGCTATGGCCTATACACCGATATGAATGCGATTCGCGCCGACGAAACAACCGACGCCATGCACTCGCTCTACGTCGATCAATGGGACTGGGAACGGACAATTAGCAAAGAGGAACGATCGGTCGATTTCCTCAAAAGCATAGTGCGCGATATTTATGCCGCCATCACCCAAGTGGAACAAGCCGTGTGGCGCGTTCACGCTCACATTACGCCCGAATTGCCACCCGAAATCACCTTTATTCACGCCCAAGAATTGTCGGATCGCTATCCGAATTTGACGGCCAAAGAGCGCGAGAACAGGGTGGCCGAAGAGTTTGGCGCTGTTTTTATTATCGGAATCGGCGCAAAGTTGGCCTCTGGCGAGCCTCACGAAGCGCGCGCGGCCGACTACGACGACTATACGAGCATTGACCCGGCCACTGGTTTGGCAGGTTTGAATGGCGATATAATAGTGTGGAACCGTGTCTTGGGTTGCGCTTTTGAGTTGAGTTCGATGGGTGTACGTGTCGATGGAGCGACCTTGGAAATGCAACTGCGCGAGCGTGGCGAATGGGAGGCTAAACGTTCATTGAGCTATCATCGCGAACTGTTGCTCGACCGTTTGCCGCTATCCATTGGCGGGGGGATCGGTCAGAGCCGTTTGTGTATGTATTATCTTCGCGCGGCGCACATTGGCGAAGTGCAATCGAGTTTGTGGAGCACGGCTCAAAGGCGAGAATGCGCCGAGCAAGGGATTTTCTTGAAATAAGAAATAATCAACAGTCAAAAAAAACAGACACAATATGAGTAATTTGAGGTTAAAAATGGTAGAGGCGGCCATTGGTCGTAAGGCTTTGGAGGTGGAAGCGCCGGTGCTTCGTCCGTCAGAATATTTTGCATGTAAGGTCTTCAATGCCGACAAAATGCGCAAATATTTGCCCAAAAAAACATACGATATTTTGATGCAATCCATCACCGAACATGCTCACCTCCCTCGCGAAATTGCGGACGCTGTGGCCGCGGGAATGAAGCAATGGGCGATGGAGCAAGGGGCTACTCACTACACCCACTGGTTTCAGCCGCTGACCGGGGGCACGGCCGAGAAACACGACGCCTTTGTTGAGCACGATGGCCACGGGGGCTTGGTGGAGGAGTTCTCGGGCAAATTGCTAATGCAACAAGAGGGCGATGCGTCGAGTTTCCCCAACGGGGGCACTCGTTCGACATTTGAAGCACGTGGCTATTCGGCTTGGGACGCCACTTCACCGGCCTTTGTGGTTGGCTCGACGCTCTGTGTGCCAACTATTTTCATTTCATACACGGGCGAGGCTCTCGATTTCAAGGCTCCGTTGCTCAAATCGATTGAAGCGGTAGACCATGCGGCAACAGCTATCTGTCAGTTGTTTGACGATAAGGTGAAAAAAGTTACAGCGTTTTTGGGTTGGGAACAAGAGTATTTTTTGATCGACGAAGGCTTGTGGGCGGCGCGTGCCGATTTGATGCTGACGGGTCGTACGTTGATCGGGCACGATAGCGCCAAAAGCCAACAGCTTGAAGATCACTATTTTGGCTCGATCCCAACGCGTGTGGCGGCTTATATGCGCGACTTGGAGTATCAGTGTTTGGAGCTTGGTATCCCGGCCAAAACTCGCCACAATGAAGTTGCCCCGGGGCAATTTGAGTTGGCTCCCATATACGAAGAGGCCAATCTGGCCAACGACCATAACTTGCTGCTGATGAGCTTGATGAAGAAGATTGCTCGTAAGCACTCTTTCCGTGTGGCCTTGCACGAGAAGCCTTTTGCGGGGGTCAACGGTTCGGGTAAGCATTGCAACTGGTCGCTGGGCACGGATACGGGTGTAAACCTCTATGCACCAGGGAAAACGGATCTCGAAAATTTGCAATTTATCACATTTTTGGTCAACACTTTGGTGGCCGTTCATAAGCATAATGGTTTGTTGAAGGCGATAATTTCGAGTGCGACCAACGCTTATCGTTTGGGGGGGCACGAGGCGCCTCCTGCTATTATTTCGGTTTTCTTGGGTCGTCAACTGAGCGAAGTGCTCGATCATTTGGCCGATGCCAATTTAGACGACACGATCAAATTGGGTGACAAGGCTACATTTTTGACGGGGATCACTCATATCCCGGATATTTTTATCGACAACACGGATCGCAATCGCACTTCGCCTTTTGCTTTTACGGGCAATCGTTTTGAGTTTCGCGCTGTTGGTTCGACGGCCAATTGCGGTGGTGCGTTGACGGTGATTAACGCTGCTGTGAGCGAGCAATTAGTACGTTTCAAGACGGAATTAGATGAATTGATGGCTTCGGGTCGTCAATTTGAATCGGCCACCATCGAGTTGCTCAAAAAATACATTAACGAAAGTCGTCCGGTTCATTTTGATGGCAACGGTTATTCTGATGCTTGGCGTGAGCAGGCTGTGCGTCGCGGGTTAGATTGCGAGAGTTCGGTGCCATTGATTTTCGATCGTATGGTGAGTCCGGCCACCATTGAGTTATTCACCAAGACCGGCATTATGACGGCTGGGGAGTTGCATGCTCGGGCGGAGGTTAATTGGGAGACCTACACAAAGAAGGTACAGATTGAGGCGCGTGTGTTGGGTGATTTGACGATGAATCATATATTGCCTGTGGCTTCGCGTTATCAGTCGCAGTTGTTGGACAAGGTGTATAAGGTGAAGGAGGTTTTTTCGCCCGATCGGTTAGAGGAGATTGCGGGTCGTGACATTATGTTGATCGAGAAGATTTCGCGTCACATCAATGCGATTCGCGAGCATGTAGATGCGATGGTGGAGGCGCGTAAGGTGGCCAATATTATTTCGTCGGAGCGAGAGAAGGCCATTGCGTATCATGACACTGTGGCTCCGGAGTTGGATAATGTTCGGGAGCATATAGATAAGTTGGAGTTGATAGTTGATAATGAGATGTGGCCATTGCCTAAGTACCGCGAGTTGCTTTTCACGCGTTAGGGTTGGGGGTGAATTAAGGTTAAAAAGGGGAAAAGTACTCAAGAGAAGTTCAGAAAAACGCAG
>JAVWYC010000081.1:0-8123 GCA_036661755.1 Mucinivorans sp.
ATTGTGAATGTATTTTTGTCGTCTCCGGCTCAGTATATTTCGTCAATTTTGGTGGGCAACAACATTGCGTTGGTGGTTTTTTCGTTGTTCATGTCGCGTTTGTTGTATCCTGTCGGTGGTGGAAATTTGATAGTAGAAACCTTGGTTTCCACGGTTGTTGTTGTGGTGGTGGCTGAATTTATGCCAAAGGCGTTGGTGCGTAGCGCGCCGAATTTTTATTTGCGAATTTTTATCGTTCCGCTCTATTTTTTCTATTGGTTGTTCTATCCGATTGCTCGTTTTGCAACGTTTTTGAGTCGAGTACTTTTGCGCATGGTAGGTTTGCGTGTCGAGAAGCGTGATGAGGTGGAAAATTTCGACAAAAATGATTTGCAGTATTTGGTACAGAGCGAAATAGAGTCGCCAACGCCAACGGATAACGAAATTAAATTGTTTCAAAATGCACTCGATTTTTCGCAAGTCAAGGTGCGTGATTGCATGATTCCGCGAGTGGATATTACGGCAATCGACATTAATGATCCGGTGGCCGATCTTGGACAATTATTTGTGAAGACTAAGTTTTCGCGCATTCCGATTTTCCGCGATTCGATTGACAACATAGTGGGTTATGCCTCGTCGCGTCAGCTTTTTGAGCACCCCTCTTCGGTGCAAGATATGTTGCGTCCGACGATTTACACTCCGCAAAGTGCATCGGTGCAACGTTTGTTGGCCGAATTTATCAAGACACGCCGTTCGGTGGCCGTGGTGATTGATGAATTTGGAGGAACGGCAGGTATGGTGACCTTGGAAGATGTGCTGGAAGAAATTTTTGGCGAAATCGATGACGAACATGATGCCGATTATTTGGTCGACAAAACTATTGCCGACGGGGAATATCTGTTCTCCGGAAGGTTGGAAATTGAATATTTGAACGAAAAATATGACCTTAAAATCCCGGAACGAGACGATTACGATACCCTGGCAGGATACTTACTATATAATAGTGGCGAAATTCCATCGGTGGGCGAGGTCTTTGATGTTGATGGATTGCAACTTAGGGTGGTCAAAGGGAGCGTCTCGCGCGTGTCGCTCATCAAAGTAACAGTATGAAATGCGAATTAAAAAAAGGATAAAACAATGAAAACTACTCTCTTAACGCTTCTGGCGACGGCCTTATTGATAGCATGTTCGCCTTTGGAGGCTCCGCGTGCGATTTCTCTGATCCCCGCACCACGCTCGATGGAGCAAACGGATGGCGATTTTACACTTGCCAAGGGAGCTACTATTGCCGTTGCCGACACTACATTGGCCCCCGTGGCGCAATATATGGCGCAGGCTATTGTGAATGCTTCGGGATTGCAACTTTCGACCACCGATGGCACAAAGGGCGATATTGTAATCAAATCGGGATTAGATGATCAAAACCCCGAGGCGTATCGCTTAACTGTTGATGGTCAAGGTATTACGATCGAATGCAAAGAAGCTAGAGGTGCTATTATGGCGGCGGCAACCTTGGCGCAGCTATTGCCAATCGACGCCAGTAATGGTGCGCGAGTGCCATATGTGGTGATCAACGATTCGCCTCGTTATTCTTATCGCGGTTTGATGCTCGACGTGAGCCGTCACTTCCAAGATGTGGAGGGGGTCAAGCACGTGTTGGATCTTATGGCGCGTTATAAACTCAATAAATTTCATTGGCATCTGACCGACGATCAAGGATGGCGTATCGAGATCAAGCAATATCCTGAGCTGACCACCAAAGGTGCGTGGCGTAAGTGGAATTGGCAAGATAAGCAATGTATGGCCTACCAAAAAGAGTTGGATAATCCGGATTTTGCGATCCCCGAAAAATATATCAAAATAGAGGGTGCGGACACTCTCTATGGTGGGTTTTATACCCAAGAAGATATTCGTGAAGTGGTGAGCTACGCCGCCGCACGTGGGATTGATGTCTTGCCAGAGCTCGATATGCCAGGCCATTTGATGGCCGCCATTGGGGGTTACCCTTTTATTTCGTGCAAGGGTGTGGCTCAGTGGGGTACGTCGTTTTCTGATCCACTGTGCATTGGAAATGATGAGGCAATTCAATTTGTGAAAAACATTTACACCGAAGTGGCTTCGCTTTTCCCTTATGAGTATATGCACTTGGGGGCTGACGAGGTCGAAAAAACGAACTGGAAATCGTGTGCCAAATGCCAAAAACGTATCGCTAGCGAAAAACTGAAAGACGTCAATCATTTGCAAGCATGGTTTGTGCACGATATGGAGCGTCATTTCAATTCGTTGGGCAAAAAAATGATCGGTTGGGACGAAATCTTGGACGGTGGTCTTTCGCCAACAGCTACTATTATGTGGTGGCGTGATTGGGCGCCAGATGCAGTGCCAACAGCCACAGCAGCAGGCAATAAGGCCATCATGTCGCCTTGCTTTAATATGTATTTAGACGCGTGGGAAACTAAGCAGACGTTCCAAAATACATATAATTGGGAGCCTGTATTGCCGGGCATGAACAAGGAACAAGCCTCTAATATACTTGGTGTGCAGGGTAATTTGTGGTGCGAAACAGTACCTTCGATGCGTCGCATCGAGCATCAATATTTCCCACGCTTATTGGCCTTGGCCGAAATCGGATGGAGCGAAGAGGGAACAAAAAATTGGGAGGAATTTTCTCAGCGCGTCGAAAGTCAAATCGAGTGGCTCGATGCCCACAAGGTCAACTATCGAATAGCCGACCTTACGGGCTTTGAGAATATCAATGTTTTCACCGACACAGCCTCGGTGTGGGTGGAGTGCCCGCTGCCCAATATTACGGTGCGCTACACAACCGACGGTTCGATGCCCAATATCACGTCGCCATTGCTTACTGCGCCTTTGCGATTGGATAGTACTACTAAATTTATTTTTCGCGGTTTTCGTCCCGATTCTACGGCTGGCGAAATGTTCCGTGCCGAATATCGCAAAGAGGGTTACGCCAAGGCGAAGGATACCGTCCTTTACGGTAAAGGATTGAAAGTCAAGCAATATGAATATAAAGGCAAGTTGTGTAAAGAGATCGAAACAGCTCCTTTTGTGAGTGCTTATGTGCTTGATAGTGTGAATCTAAAGAACGAACTCAAAGGCTTTGTTGGTTTGGTGGGCGAGGGTTATGTGGAGGTCTTGCGCGATGGGATTTACACTTTCACTCTGACTTCCAACGATGGCTCGATGCTTTATGTAGACGGTGTGGAGCTAATCAACAACGATACGCCACATGGTGATCGGACGTTGAGTGCCCAAAAGGCGCTTGCCAAGGGGCTGCATAAGGTGCGTATTGAATTTTTTGATATGAATAATGGTGGTTGTTTGGCTTTGAAACTTGATGGGGTAGTGATCACTAAATTCAAGCACTAAGATTAGAGTTTATGATAACTCAATATGAATTTGACTGAATTTAATATGAATTTGAATTAACAAACGAACAAGAAAAACGTAGTTTTTCGCCGAAAGTTTTTGGTGTCGCTTTTTTCAAAAAGCGACGATTAGAGACTGGTGCTGTGCCACTTTTTTTTGATTAATCAAGGCTTTGTTGGTGCCCGGGGGTTAATAAAATAGGTCAGCACATTGTTTGCGGTCGAAATTTACGCTGAATTATTTGTTCAAAAAAAACAGGAATATTATGAAATTTTTTATTGACACCGCTTCGCTTGATCAAATTCGTCAAGGCGCAGCGCTCGGCGTGATTGACGGCGTGACCACCAACCCCTCGCTGATGGCCAAAGAAGGGATCAAAGGTAAGGCGGCCATCGAGGCGCATTATCAAGCTATTTGCGGGATCGTTGATGGCGATATTTCGGCCGAAGTGCTTTCGACAACTTTCGATGCGATGATCGTTGAGGGGCAGTCACTTGCCGCGCTGCACAAAAATATTGTGGTGAAAGTGCCGTGCACGCTCGATGGAATAAAAGCCATTAAATGGTTTGCCGATCATTCGATTCGTACAAATTGCACGCTCGTTTTCACGGTCGGTCAAGCGGTTTTGGCCGCCAAGGCTGGTGCAACTTATGTGTCGCCATTTGTTGGTCGATTGGACGATATTTCTTCCGATGGAGTGGCCTTGGTGGCCGATATTGTGGAGGTTTTTCGTACTTATGGCTACCGGACACAGGTGTTGGCTGCCTCGATTCGCCACACACAACACATTATAGATTGTATGATGGTGGGCGCTCATGTGGCCACATGTCCCTTGGCCGCGATTGTGGGCTTGCTCAAACACCCGTTGACCGATAGCGGGTTGGCTACTTTTATGGCTGATACCCAAAAAATGCAGGATAAGTAAGCTCCGATTCACAGCGAAAAGTCCACCCCGGGGAGATCAATTTCCGGAAGCCTACATTAGGAGAGATGAAAAGCGTATTACTAATATATACAGGAGGAACGATCGGCATGAAAACCGATCCGGCAACAGGTGTGCTGGCACCGTTCGATTTTTCGCAAATTGAAAGCGAAGTGCCCGAGTTGCGTAAATTCAACATCAAAATCGATGCACATACGTTTTCTCCGGTCATAGATTCGAGCAATGTCGAGCCGTGGCAATGGCAAGAGTTGGCCCGCGTGATTGAGCTTAATTACACTGCCTACGATGGTTTTGTGGTGCTCCACGGCACCGACACGATGAGCTATACCGCTTCGGCACTGAGCTTTATGCTCGAAAATTTGGCCAAACCGGTTGTCTTCACCGGGAGCCAAATTCCGATTGGCGTTTTGCGTACCGATGGACGCGAAAACATGGTGTCGGCTATCGAAATTGCAGCCGCAGGCGTGGTGAACGAAGTGACGATTTTCTTCCAGAATATGCTTTTTCGAGCCAATCGAACTACTAAATATAATGCCGAATACCTTAATGCGTTCCGCAGCGATAATTTTCCGGCCTTGGCCGAGGCCGGCATAAACATAGTGTATAACTCACATAAAATCAGAGCTAAGCCAATTGGCGACTTCAAGGTCAACAGCGCCTTGTCTACCGATTTGGTGTCGTTGAAACTTTTTCCGGGCCTATCGCGCCGCTCGATCGAGGCGATTTTGTCTATCCCCGCTCTGCGCGCGGTGGTGCTCGAAAGTTATGGATCGGGCAACGCGCCAACCGATGACTGGTTTATCCAAGCCGTAACACAAGCTGTCAAGGGCGGTCTGGTGGTGCTCAATGTCACTCAATGCGCGGCCGGTAGCGTAGATATGACTCTCTATCAAACAGGACGATTGCTTCTGCGAGCCGGAGTTCTCAGTGGCCGAGATATGACTTTCGAGGCCGCTTCCACCAAACTTATGTCGCTTTTGGGGCGCTATAATGAGCCCGAAATAATAAAAAAATATCTAAAAACATCGATTTGCGGAGAAATTACAATTTAATGCTTGGAAATTTCAAAAAAAGATTTTACCTTTAACCTTTGAAAAGGCGCTGACTTTATGGGTGTGTGAATATATGTAGTGTTGTTTGTGCCTTGTTTTTATTGATTTTGATAATAACCAAAATAGATAGAATAAATAAAAAATAACCAAAAACAAAAAAAATGAAAAAAATTTTCGCAATTGTGTCAATTGTTGCTCTGATGAGCATCAGCACTGCAACTCTTTACGCTCAAGATGCTGCCCCTGTTGCCGCTGCCGCTGAACAAGCCGTAGCTGTGGCGCCGGAAGCAACAGCTACAGCTGATGCCGCCGAAGTTGGTGGCGAGCCTATGCACCAAGTTTTGAAACAAAAATTCATGGAAGGTGGCGTTATGTGGATGTCTCCAATTCTGTTGTGCTTGATCTTGGGTCTGGCTATCATCATCGAACGCGTTCTTTATCTTAACCTTTCAACGGTCAACACAAAGAAACTTTTGAAGAAAATCGAAGATTCACTCGCTTCGGGTGGTGTTGAAGCTGCAAAACAAGTTTGTCGCGAAACTCGCGGCCCTGTTGCTGCAATCTTCTACCAAGGTCTTGATCGTTCAAACGAAGGTATCGACGTGGTCGAAAAATCAATCGTATCTTACGGTTCGGTTCAAGCCGGTAACCTCGAAAATGGTCTTTCTTGGGTGTCTTTGTTTATCGCTTTGGCTCCGATGCTCGGTTTCATGGGTACTGTTGTTGGTATGATCCAGGCATTCGACTCGATCGAGGCAATGGGTGATATCGCTCCTGCTGCTGTGGCCGGTGGTATCAAGGTCGCTCTGTTGACTACTGTTGCCGGTCTGATTGTGGCTGTGATCCTTCAGTTGTTCTACAACTACTTGGTGTCTAAAATTGATAGCATCACAATCAGTATGGAAGATGCTTCGATCTCTTTGATCGATATTTTGACTAAGTATTTGCGCAAATAGTCGTAATTGTTTTTTTAGTTAAAAACTTAGTCAACTACAAATAATTCAAAGAAATGAAATTTATTCCATACATTAAAATTGTACTGCTTATCGCATGTACCATTATTGCGGTCGCAGGAATGGCGTCATATGATAGCGAGCAACCTAAACTGGTGACATCGGGTATTAGCTTTATGCTGAATTTCTCTTTTGTTCTCCTTCTTATCACTGCGGCTGCTGCCTTGTTGATGCCAATTGTTGGTATTGTACAAAACCCTAAAAATTCACTCAAAAGCCTTATGGGACTTGGGTTGATCGTTGTTGTCTTCCTTCTTGCTTATGCAATGTCGAGCGCCGATCCTATTCCACTTCCTAGCGGCAAAATGCTAGACAATGAATTTGAACTCAAATTCTCAGATACCGCTCTCTATGCTACTTACTTCACCTTTGCCGGTGTGATTATTAGCATCGTGTTTGGCGAGATTTATAAACTATTCAAATAACCGAGCAAATATTATGGCTAAACCAAGTCCAGAAATTAATGCAGGCTCAATGGCGGACATCGCGTTCCTGTTGCTGATCTTCTTCCTGGTGACAACCTCAATGGGGACAGACAGCGGTATATCGCGTATCTTGCCTCCGTATGTAGACAAGGCAAACGACCAAGCAATTGATGTGAAAGAGCGTAATTTGCTCATTGTCAAAGTGTCTGGTAACAACGCAATCCTTGTCGGCGGTAAACGAGTCGATCTGCGTGCGGTGAAAGATATGGCGAAAGAATTTATCACCAATCCGCAACAGAGTGAATCTTTGCCAGAAACAGAGATCAAAGATATCCCGCAAATTGGAGCCTATCCCGTAAGCAAAGGCGTTATATCACTTCAAAATGACGTTTCAACTTCGTACGAAGTCTATTTGGCTGTACAAAACGAATTGACACGTGCTTATAATGAAGTCCGTAATGACGTAGCTGACAGGTTCTTCAATAAGAAATACAATGACATCAAGAATGATGAGCAGAAAAAAGCAATTAACACTGCAATTCCTACTCAAATTTCGGAAGCTGACCCAGTCGATTTAACAGGAAAGAAGAAATAATATGAAAACAGGTTTTAGAAAGAAAAAGAAAGGAATGCCAGGCATTTCGACGGCCTCTCTGCCAGACGTTGTTTTTATGCTTTTGTTCTTCTTCATGGTGTCGACTTCGATGCGCGAGGTGGAGTTGAAAGTAGACTCTACGCCTCCAAGGGCTTCAGAAGTTCAAAAGTTAGAGAAAAAATCATTGGTAAGTTACATCTATGTTGGTCCTCCGGTAAAACAGCACCGTGCTCGTTACGGTGACGCATCGCGTATTCAGTTGAACGACGCTTTTTCTACAAAGGAGTTGATTGGTGAGTTTGTGGCTGCCGAGCGTGATAAATTAGATGAGAGCGATCGTCCTTCGATGACCGTTAGTATCAAGGCTAATGCTACTACTCGTATGGGTATTATTACCGACATCAAGAAAGAGCTTCGTCGTGCTAATGCGTTAAAGATTAGTTATGCGGCAGGCAAGACAGATCCGATCAACTAATTGATCAGTGATTTTCGAGAATACGAAAAGGCTTTCCATATTGGAGAGCCTTTTTGTTTGGTGTGACGGCCAGCGGGTTTATGGTGATTAATGATTTTAGAGTGGGTTGAGAGAAACGAAGTTTTCAAGAGTAGTTGAGATAGAAATGGAATCACTTGGAGCTGGTTAAGAAAAACGCAGTTTTCAAGAGCTGGTTCAGAGAAACGCAGTGTCCAAGAGTAGTTAAGGAAGAGATGGAATCACTCGAAGCC
>JAVWYC010000082.1:0-7916 GCA_036661755.1 Mucinivorans sp.
CGTGCAGGCGCCGTGCCGAATCGTGACTTTTGAAAAAGTCACCCAAAACTTTTTGGGAAAAACTTCGTTTTTCTTAACTGGCTCTTGAAAGCTTCTTTTTCTTATTTCTTGAAAACTTCGCTTTTCTTAACTGCTCTTGAAAACTTCGCTTTCTGAATTAGCTCCAGCACAAGCTCCAGCACAAGCACGCGCCCCCTGCAAAAAACAAACAAAAGAGGTGACCGGAATTACTCCGGACACCCCCCATACACATAAATACAAGCTGGACACCATGCCAAACACCACAACTAACTACGCCAAACGACGAGCACCATCGGAAATTACAACCGGATAAATCTTGCAATCTATGCCGAACTTCTCGTGATAAGCCCTCTTGACCGTAGCAACAAAATTGTCGTACTTGTCTGCCTTGACAATGTTGATCGTGCAACCGCCAAAACCACCACCCATCACACGAGAACCAGTGACACCACAATCGCGAGCCACCTGATTGACAAAATCCAACTCGGGACACGAAACTTCGTAAAGCACACTCATTCCGATATGCGTACCATACATCTTGCGACCAGCCGTTTCGTAGTCGCCCTTCTCCATAGCCGCGCAAGCATCAAGCAAACGATCGACCTCTTGACGAGCATAAAGAGCTCTAATGTAATCCTCTTGCGAAATTTCGCCGATCACCTCCTCCAACCAAGCCAAGTCAGCATCACGCATAAATTCAACTTCGGGATGACGCTTCTGGATCGCCTTCACCGCACGTTCGCAACTCTGGCGACGACGATTGTAGGGCGAACCCACCAACTCATGCTTCACGCAACTATCCACCAAGCAGACCTTATAGCCATGCGATTCAGGGTCGAAAGGCACATAAGCAAACTCGCCACTCTTGCAATCCAAACGCATGAGATGACCCTTGCGCCCGTGGAGCGAGGCAAATTGATCCATAATGCCACAATTCACGCCCACATAATTATGTTCTGTAGCTTGGCCTATTTTGGCAAGCTCCATCAAAGGGAAACCTAGCGACAACATGTCGTTGAGCGCAAAGGCGTAGACACTTTCCAAGGCTGCCGACGAACTCATGCCGGCCCCCAAGGGAACATCACCCGAAAAGGCCGAGTCGAAGCACTTGATCTTTCCGCCACGTTTGATGATTTCGCGACAAACGCCAAAGATATATTTTGCCCAATGTTCTTTTGGAGCATCTTTTTCTTCGAGCCCAAATTCCGAGCATTCGTTAAGGTCGATCGAATAGAGGCGGCATTTGTCGAGTCCGTTAAATTTAATTTCGGCCACCATACCTTTGTCCACCGCACCCGGCAGCACGAAGCCGCCATTGTAGTCGGTGTGTTCGCCAATGATATTGATGCGTCCGGGCGAGGCATAAAGAGCGCCCGGTGTGCCGAAGTGTTCGGCGAATATTTTTCTAATCTTTTCCATTTTGATTTATTGTTTTGTCATGTCGTCATTTTTGGCAATCTTGCAGCCAATCAGAGCATAATAGAGCATATAAAGTTCACCAATCAAGACGATTGTCCAAGTCCATTGCCAATTGCCGCCCATCGAGTCGGCCATTGCGCTTTGGATGAGAGGCAAAACGCCGCCACCCAAGACACCGATCATCAAAGCGCCCGAACCGGCCGAAGTATATTTGCCCAGCCCACGAACGGCCAAGGCAAAGGTAGCAGGCCACATCACAGAGTGGAACAAGCCCACGCCCACAAGCAGCCATAGATCATTGGTAAACATAGCGATAGTGACCAACACAGCGGCTGCGATAGCGGTCACTGTCAGTTGGATTTTGGCATCAACTTTGCTCAAACTTGCGCCCACCAGACGACCGATCAGCATACCCAGGAAATAGAGTGAGGCCATGATGGCTGCATTTTCGGCAAAAGCGCCGCCCAGTCCTTTGGCATTCATCACGATATTGGCTCCGATGGCAACTTCCACACCCACATACATAAAGATGGCCACCACGCCAAGGGTCAAGTGACGGAACGACCAAATCGAGCGTTCTAGTTTCACGTTTCCTTCGTTGGTTGTGCCTGCAATGTTAGGCAGGGCAATACGATTGACGATAAAGGTTACGATTCCGATCACAACGATCAGGCCTAGGAAAGGTATGATCAGTTTATTGAGTGTAATATCGGCAGGAGCAATCCCTGCAAAAATCACACCGCCCACAAGGAATGGAGCCAGAGTAGAGGCGATCGAATTAGACGATCCTCCAATATTTTGACGTTGCACGTCTGACGTTCCTTTGACATTGCACGCCACAAGGTAAGGGTTGATCACAACTTGCATAATGGTGACGGCTGCCCCCACAACATACGAGCCGATGATGAAGATAAAGTAAGCGATCGGAAGTTCGGCGCTGCCGATTGTGATTGTTGCGCCGTTGTATTCTTGGAATAGCACCGAGCATTCAAAAACAGCCAAGCCGGCTATCATCACCAACAGACCGCGAACCATCGTTTTTTTGTAGCCAAATTTATTGACCAATCGTGCTGCGATGCCTCCCGTGAGCGGATAGGATAGAAACCAAGCGAAAGTGATAACCGTTGCTAGTGTATTTTGCAGATCGCCAGCCCCTTTGAGGAGTGCATTTTTGAGCGGATCTTGAAACTGCGCGTTGACTACGGTAAGGAAGCCGACAATAAAAAACAGAAATACCATTGTTAAGAATGGCCCTGTGTAATTAATAGGTTTTTGTTGTTCCATGATTTTTTTGTTAATTTTTGCTATTTTGTTGAGAAACTATATACGATGTGTTGTTGATATGTTTGATCGGCTTCGAGCACTTGGCTTGGGAAGTTGTCGTGATTGGGGCTATCGGGCCAACCTTGGCACTCCATGGCTACCGCCCAACGGTCGTGATAGGGGCCATTGTGTCCTTGGGGTGAGCCTTCGAGCCAATTGCCTGTATAGATTTGAATGCCGGGTTGAGTGGTGCTCACCAAAACGCAACGCCCGGAAACGGGTGAATAGAGTTCGCCTGCCGGTGTGAGCCGCCCCGCGCGCCAATCGTCTAGCACCCAGCAATGGTCATAGCCTTTGCCGAATTGTAGTGCTTGGAAATCGTCGTCGATACGTTCTCCCAGTGAGTGTGGCGAGCGAAAATCCATCGGTGTGCCATCGACCGAGGCGATTTCGCCCGTTGGGATCAGTGTCGCGTCGGTTGGCAACCAGTGTGATGCGTTGAGTTGCAAGACATGATCGTCGACGGAGCCGGAACCATCGCCCGTGAGATTAAAATATACGTGATTGGTCAAGTTGACAATAGTTTTTGCATCGGAGCGAGCAAAATATGTGATCTCTAAGTTGCAATCATCGTCCCAATCGAAGCAAGCCTCAACGGTCAATGTCCCGGGGTAGCCCTCTTGGCCGTCGTCGCTCACAAAAGAGAAGACAACGCGATCGCCCTCGACCCTGGCCCCCCACACACGATTTTGGAATCCCGTGGGCCCTCCGTGCAAGTGATTCGGCCCATTGTTGATGGCCAGATTATACTCCTTGCCATCGAGCACAAAATGGCCACGTGCTATGCGGTTAGCATAGCGCCCCACCGATTTGCCTGCCGCCGGGCCGTCCGACACGTAGTCTTGCCATTTGGTGTAGCCAAGAGCCACATCGCCTATCACGCCTTGTTTGTCCGGCACTTTGATGGCCACAATGGCGGCTCCAAAGTTAGTCAGTTCCACTTGGGCTCCGCCGGCATTGGTCATCGTATAGAGGATCACCGCTTCATCTTGTGGGGTGAATCCCCACACTGTCTGCCTAATATCCATAGTTTTTTATTTGTTACTTAGAGTATTGTTATTTGCCGCAGCAAATAGGTACAAAAGGGTACAAGCCAACTTAGCGAGCAAGAAGAGAGCTCCCCCCCCCTTATCTCGATTCTTTGGCATTTTTTTGCCCCTATGGATACTATTTACCCCACAGCGAGCGAGGATAGACCCCTTGCTCCACTAATTGAGCCACGCGCGCCACAGTAGCCGGGCGATCTTCTTTGTAGGTCACGCCAAACCAATCGGAAGTAGTTTTGAGCACTTTGAGCTTTGCCTTTCCACTCTCCACCAAGTGATTAACCAACAAGGGGATAAAGTATTCGGCTTTGAGATTTGTGGCATTATTTTTAAGAAATTCAACGAAATAATCTTCGCTCTCTTTGAAATAGTCTGGTGTGAAGCCAAACAAATTCATCGACACCGGTGTATTTTCGTCCAAAGGATACACCCCGTCTTCTTCTATGTAGACTATTTTACCATTTTGGCGTTCGATTTTGGTACGTTCCACCATCGAGGCCAAATTAGAGCAGCGCCCCAAAGAGCAAACCCCACGCGAAACGGTTCCATTTTCGGATAGTGTTTTACGCACCTCGTAGCCCACCATTGCGTAGGCGCCTTTTTTGCCGGCCACTTTGGTCAGGTATTCGCCCATCACCGCAATTGCGTCTTGGCCATAAAAGTCGTCGGCGTTGACAACGGCAAAAGGCTCTTTAACAATGTCGGCACCCATCATAACGGCGTGGTTTGTGCCCCATGGTTTTTCGCGCCCGGCAGGCACCGAGAATCCTTTGGGTAATTTGTCCAGTTCTTGGTATACGTATCCCACTTCGATCTTACCACCGAAGCGTTCCGGGTTGAACATAGCCTTGAAAGCGTCGGCAAACGAGCCGCGGATCACAAAGACGACCTTGCCAAAGCCGCCACGAATGGCGTCATAGATTGTGTAATCGATAATAGCCTCGCCGGAAGTGCCGATGCCGTCCATCTGTTTGAGCGAGCCGTAGCGAGATCCCATGCCTGCGGCTAACACTAATAATGTTGGTTTCATAAGTTTTTGATGATGTTTATTACACAAATATAAAAATAAATTATCTTTGTACAATGAAACAGAACAAATTTTTTGCATTTTTTGGCCAACAGAGCAAATTTTCCATGCGTTCGGTGCGCACGGGCGAAGAGTTGTGGCATATATTTATCTCGCGCGGGAACTTCATTCTAGCCTCCATTGCGGCTGTTGTCGTGCTCTTTTTGGTGACGCTCACCGTGGTGGCCTACACCTCTATTTTGGATCTTGTGCCGGGCTATCCGGGCAATCGCTCGCGAAAGATGCTCATCAGCTCGATCGTCAAGCTCGATTCGCTCGAACGCGAAGTTGCCCTGTGGGAGAATTACACCACAGATCTACAAATGATCCTCGACGGTCGCCAAGTGGGCGCCGAAGGGGTCAAAGACTCCACCAAAGTAGGGGTCAAAGGCACAACAGTACCCATCAGCCAATACGAAGAAAAACTACGCGCCCAAATGGCACCCGGCCCCGACGGTAGCAATAACAACAACCGTCGCCGAGCGGCTGAGCTGACCTTTGAAATGATAACTCCCGTGGTGGGGACAATCAAAACACCCTTCGCCCCCGCCAAAGGGATCTATGGTGTGATGATTCACCCGGCGCCTAATTCAGTAGCCTTGGCCGTGATGGACGGCACGGTGGTGCTCAACACGTGGAGCCCGGAATGGGGCACGGTGATTGCCATTCAACACGCTGGCGGCATGATGTCGATCTACAAAGGCTTGGCACGCTCCTTGCGCGCGGTCGACCAACGGATCAAGGCCGGCCAGAGTGTGGGCGTGGTGGAACGAATAAGCGAAAAAAATATACCCGAATTATATTTTGAATTGTGGAGCTCCGGCAACCCGGTGGATCCCGAAAACTATATTAGCTTCTGATTGCCATGACAACTACCATTATCGGCACCGGTTTGCTCGGTGGATCATTTGCCATAGCCCTGCGCGAGAACAAAATGACCGATCACATCATAGGCGTGGATCTCGACCCGCAGGCGGCTCTACGCGCGGTGGAGCTCGGCATTGTCGACCAAACGCTCGACCTGAAAAGTGCGATCGCCCAAAGCAACCTTGTGGTGATTGCCATTCCCGTGGATCGAATCCCGCGGATGGCAATCACCATTCTCGATCTTTTGGCTCCACCGAGCGCTCACCCACAAGGGCGCACCTTGCCCGACAATATAACGGTGATCGACCTTGGATCGATCAAAGGAGAGCTGTGCGAAAAGATAGCAGCCCACCCTGCACGCCCACTTTTTGTGGCCACCCACCCCATGTGGGGTACCGAATATTCGGGACCCGAGGCTGCCTTGGCCAACAAGGGTAAGGCTTTTCGTGGGCGTTCGGTGGTGATTTGCCAGAAAGATCACTCGCTGGCTCAATCGGTGGATCTGGTGGAGAATATTTATCGAAACTTTGGCATGTCGATTCTCTATATGGATCCCGAAGAACACGACGTACACGCGGCCTATGTGTCGCACATTTCGCACATCACCTCGTTTGCTTTGGCGCTCACCGTGCTCGAAAAAGAGCGCGAAGATGCAGCTATTTTTTCGATGGCAGGCGGCGGTTTCGAGAGCACGGTGCGTCTGGCTAAAAGTTCGGTGGATATGTGGCTACCGATTTTTATGAAGAATAAATACAACGTGCTCGATGTCTTGCGTGAGAATATTCACCAGCTCAAAATATTCCAGCGACTCATCGAAAACGACGACCAACAAGCCCTTCACGACTTGATAGAAAAGGCAAATACGATAAAAAGAATTTTGAATTAAACGAATTTACACTAGCTTTGCATCTTCGACCCAAAAAAGGCAAGATAAGAAATTATGATCACTATGAAATTGACAGACAAACGACCACTTATTATTTCAGGCCCTTGCAGCGCCGAGACTAGGGAACAAACGCTCGACACTTGTCGCGCGATTGCCAAAACGGGCATGGTAGATATTCTACGCGCCGGGATTTGGAAACCACGCACCTCGCCGGGAGGTTTTGAAGGGTCGGGCCTTAAAGGTTTGGCGTGGATAGCCGAGGCTAAGGCCGAAACGGGGCTCCCCATTGCGGTGGAGGTAGCCACGGCGGCTCACGTAAAAAGTGCGCTCGAATTTGGGGTCGATGTTTTGTGGATTGGTGCTCGCACAACGGTCAATCCATTCTCGGTACAAGAGATTGCCGATGCTTTGCGTGGCACAAAGATTCCTGTGTTGGTCAAAAATCCGATGAACCCCGATGTTAAGCTGTGGGCAGGGGCCATTGAGCGTTTGCGCAAGGTGGGTGTAGACAATGTAGGTTTGATTCATCGTGGTTTCAGTTCCTATGGTGCTTCGGAGTATCGCAATGCGCCGCTGTGGCATTTGGCTATCGAGATGAAGATGTCCATGCCCGATGTGCCTATGATTTGTGATCCTTCTCATATTTGTGGCAACACGCATTTGTTGCAGGCGGTGGCTCAGGAGGCGGCCGATTTGCAGTATGACGGTTTGATTATCGAGTCGCATTGCACACCAAAGGCGGCGTGGAGTGATGCTTCTCAGCAAGTTACGCCCGACGAGTTGGCCAAGTTGCTTTGCAGTATTCATTGGCGTCAGCAGACTGATGCGCGTCCTGAGTTTCAGCAGCAATTGGAGCGTTTGCGTGAGCAGATAGACCAATACGATGCTGAGTTGTTTGGGATTTTGTCGCACCGCATGAAGGTTGCCGAGCAGATTGGTCAGACTAAGCGGGATAATAATGTAATGATTTTGCAGGCGGCTCGTTGGGATGAGATTGTCAGTCGATTTATTGCTCAGTCAGATCATTTAGATCTTTCTCGTGAGTTTTTGTCTATTTTATTGAATGCTATTCATATGGAGTCTATCCAGCGTCAGAATCGCGTGATGAACAAATAGTTTGTTACGATTTTGTTGCGTAGGGGGTTGCGTTGGTCTTGTGGGGTTTGTGTTGGTTCAGAAAGCGAAGTTTTCAAGAGCGGTTAAGAAAAAAAAAGAATCACTCGTAGCCGGTTAAGAAAAACGAAGTTCTTGCGAGCCGGTTAAGAAAAACGAAGTATTTAAACAAACT
>JAVWYC010000083.1:0-7759 GCA_036661755.1 Mucinivorans sp.
AAGTCACCCAAAACTTTTCTTGAAAAACTTCGTTTTTCTTAACTGCTCTTGAAAACTTCGTTTTTCTGAATCGGTGCTTGAAATCTTTGTTTTTTTTAACCAACTCTTGAAAACTTCGTTTTTCTTAACTGCTCTTGAAAATCTTCGTTTTTCTGAACCGATTATAGCTTGACATAAGCACAAACGCAACACAAAACCAACGGCACCCGATTGACCGAGCCGAAAAATATCACACAACAACAAAAGCCGCTTAGTCGAAAACTTAGCAGCTTAAATCATTATACAAAAACTCGGTAAATTAATCTACCTTGCTGAACTCGTCCTTGCCAACACCACACAAAGGACACTCAAAATCCTCCGGCAAAGCCTCAAAAGGAGTGCCGGGAGCAATCCCTCCCTCGGGATAACCCTCAGCAGGATCATAAACCCAACCACATACATCACAACGATACTTTTCCATCTTTTCTATTTTTTGGTTTGAAAAATTCCTGTATAACTCCACGGCGTAATCTGCCGCAACTCCGCCTTGACACCCTCTTCAAGGTCGAGCGTGTCGATAAAATCACTTATCGTTTGAGCTGTCACCGTAGCATTGGTGCGCGTTAGGGCTTTGAGCGCTTCATAAGGATTCGCCACACCCTGACGGCGAAGCACCGTCTGTATACCCTCGGCAACCACCGCCCAATTGTGATCCAAATCACGCGTTATGGCCTCTTGGTTGAGCAGTAATTTGTCGATCCCACGAGTCAGTGAACCAAAAGCGATCAAAGAGTGTGCCAAAGGTACGCCCACATTGCGCAACACGGTGGAATCCGTCAAGTCGCGTTGCAAGCGCGAAATAGGCAACTTGGCCGACAAATGTTCAAAAATAGCATTCGCCAAACCGAAATTACCCTCCGCATTCTCGAAATCAATGGGATTCACCTTATGCGGCATAGCCGACGAACCGATTTCGCCAGCTTTGATGCGCTGTTTGAAATACTCCATCGAGATATATGTCCACATATCGCGTGCAAAGTCGACCAAAATAGTGTTGATGCGCTTCAAGGCGTCGAAAAGCGCTGCCAAGTTGTCGTAATGTTCGATCTGTGTTGTGTATTGCGATCGGCTAAGCCCCAAGCGTTCGCCCACAAAATTATTAGAGAAAGTCACCCAATCGATTTTTGGGTAGGCCACCGAGTGGGCGTTGAAGTTGCCGGTAGCTCCCCCGAACTTGGCCGAATAGGGCACTGCCAACAAATGGCCGCGAGCGACCCTGAGGCGCTCGATAAAGACGCGAATCTCTTTGCCTAGCACCGTTGGCGAGGCAGGCTGCCCGTGAGTTCGAGCCAACATGGCCACCGAATCCCACTCAGAGGCTCGATCTTCAAGGCGAGCAATGATCAGTTCAAGCCCAGGCATATAGACTTCTTGCAGTGCTTCTTTGATGAGCAGCGGCGTGGCCGTGTTGTTGATGTCTTGTGATGTGAGGCCAAAGTGAATGAACTCTATTTCGTGTTCCAAGCCCGCGGCGCGAAGCTTTTCTTTGATCAGGTATTCAACCGCTTTGACGTCGTGATTCGTTGTGCGTTCTATTTCTTTGACTCTTTGGGCGTCGGCCATCGAGAAATCGCGATAAATGGCGCGCAGCATATCGAATTTAGAGTGGTCGAAATTGGCCAATTCGGGCAGTGGCAGTTCGATGAGCGAAATAAAATATTCAATCTCTATTCGGACACGATATTTGATGAGTGCATATTCCGAAAAATAGGCAGCCAAAGGTTCGCTCGCCTTGCGATAACGACCATCAATGGGCGAAACTGCGGTTAATGATGTTAATTCCATTAAAAATATTCTTCTTGTAATTAAAAAACAAAGATATAAAAAGTTGGCAATAAATCTATCTTGAAATTGATTAAAAAAAAGATGAAGAATCCAAATATTTTTTTTATATTTGTTAAGGCTAATGAAAAAGATTAGAAGGACAACAAAATTCAAGTCAAGATTAATAAAAAAATCCAGATCCCTATGAAAGTTAAAGAATTGATGCAGACCCTGGAAGCTAAGCACCCGGGCGAAAAAGAATTTTTACAAGCAGCCCACGAGGTGCTCCTTTCGGTGGAAGACATTTACAACCAACATCCTGAATTTGAGGCCAATAAAATCGCCGAACGCATGGTGGAGCCCGACAGGATATTTACCTTCCGTGTGGCTTGGGTGGACGACCGCGGTCAGGTGCAAACCAACATCGGCTACCGTGTGCAATTCAACAATGCCATAGGCCCATACAAGGGTGGCTTGCGTTTCCACGCGTCGGTCAATCTTTCGATTCTCAAATTTTTGGGTTTCGAGCAGACCTTCAAAAACGCACTGACAACCTTGCCAATGGGTGGGGGTAAGGGCGGGTCGGATTTCTCGCCGCGAGGCAAATCGGACGGCGAAGTGATGCGCTTTTGTCAAGCCTTTATGCTCGAATTGTGGCGTTGTATAGGCCCACAAACCGACGTTCCGGCCGGAGACATTGGCGTTGGTGGTCGTGAAATCGGTTTTCTTTATGGCATGTATCGCAAATTGGCGCGTGAGAACACTGGTGTGCTCACGGGCAAGGGGATGACCTATGGGGGGTCGCTCATTCGTCCTGAGGCTACCGGTTTTGGTGCCGTATATTTCTTGACACAGATGCTCGCCGATATGGGGACTAAGATCGAGGGTAAGACCATAGCCATCAGCGGTTTTGGTAACGTGGCTTGGGGAGTGGCCACCAAAGCCACCGAGCTTGGTGGGCGTGTGGTTACTATTTCGGGGCCGGATGGTTTTATTCACGATCCGGCAGGTCTGGATGCCGAAAAGATCGCCTATATGTTGGAGCTGCGTGCCTCTAATAATGATATTGTGGCGCCATATGCCGAGCGATTTGCGGGTGCTAAGTTTTATCCGGCTCAAAAGCCGTGGCAGGTTAAGTGCGACATTGCCATGCCGTGTGCCACACAAAACGAGTTGGTGGGCCAAGATGCGGCTCAGCTGATCAAAAACGGGGTTACACTGGTGGCCGAGGTGTCTAATATGGGTTGCAATGCGGAGGCTATCGACGCCTTTATTTCCTCGCGTATCCCTTATGGGCCCGGCAAGGCTGTCAATGCTGGTGGAGTGGCCACTTCGGGTCTTGAAATGACTCAGAACGCAATGAAGATCAATTGGACGGCGAGCGAGGTTGACGCTAAATTGCATCAAATCATGAGCTCTATTCACACGGCTTGTGTTGAGTATGGTTCGGAGCCCGGTTATATAAATTACATGAAAGGGGCTAATATTGCTGGTTTCATGAAGGTGGCTCAGGCGATGAGCGAACAGGGTGTGATCTAGGTTTTTTGGAGGGGTAGAGCTTCTGAAAAGTAAATTTTCGGAAGCCCTCTTCCCCCAAAAAAACAGGAAAAGAGATATAAAAATAAAAATATGAAGAGATTAATATCGTTTGCCATTATGATGCAGATCATAATGTTGGATTTGGTGTGTGCAGCCTCAAATCAAACCTATACAATTGGCTTTCCGGGTAATAGTTACCAAAGATCGCCCACCACAAGTAGCCTCTATTTTCGCAACGATTCGATAGGTGTGTTGGAGTTGAAGTTGCAGGCCTCGGGCGAAGGCGGGGTGGAAATATCGACGCTTGGCAAAACTTTTACGGTCAAGCATCAAGGTGCCGATCTTGATACTATATATATAGGTGCCATCAAAACCACAAAACCGGGCTACATAAGAGTGGATTTTAGTTCACCCGGCCCATCGCTCAACTTGGTGGCCTTGGAAGTCA
Source organism: Mucinivorans sp. (assembly GCA_036661755.1). Classification (GTDB taxonomy): domain Bacteria; phylum Bacteroidota; class Bacteroidia; order Bacteroidales; family Rikenellaceae; genus Mucinivorans. The sequence goes on from JAVWYC010000083.1 coordinate 3,791, forward strand.
ATGGCGCGGCGAGCCAATCGACGCTGAGCTATGTGCATGATTTTTCGACCTATTGGGGTAGCCGCGGCCCGTCGGTGCATTTGGGCTACACAATGCCGTCGCAGCCTGTGGAGTGGGTCTATTCTGAGGTGACAGTTCCCGTGGGGCAAGACGTCGAGGGTAGCTACTATATGGCCAACGGTTTTGGTGAGGGTTATTTCGGTATGCAATGCAATTCGCCCACCGAGCGTCGTGTGTTGTTTTCTGTCTGGTCGCCCTTCACCACCGACGACCCAAAGACGATACCACAAGATCAGCAGATCAAGCTCTTGCGTCGCGGCGCTGATGTTCATATCGGCGAATTTGGCAACGAGGGTTCGGGAGGGCAGAGCTATCTGGTTTTCCCTTGGCAAGCCGGCCATACGTATCGTTTTTTGACTTCCATCACCCCCGACGGGCATGGTGCGACAGCCTATACGGCCTATTTTTATGCTCCGGAGAGTGGCCAATGGCGGCTTATTGCATCGTTCCTCAGGCCAAAAACCGACAAGCACTATACCCGTGCACATTCGTTTCTCGAAAATTTCATCCCCGGGCAAGGCTATTTGACACGTTGTGTGCAATTTGGCAACCAATGGGCGCGCTCCATCGATGGTGTGTGGAGTGAGATGCTTCAAGCTACCTTCACCTACGACGCCACAGCGGCCGCGGGGGTGCGTAAAGATTACGCCGGCGGAGTTCAAAATGAGGCCTTTTTTCTGAAAAATTGTGGTTTTTTCGATCAAAATACAAAATATAAAACTACTTTTGAGCGCCGAGCAACAAAAAAAGCTCCTCAAATCGATTTTGATGCACTTAAAAAATTATAACAACAAACAATGATAACAATTGGATTGGCAGCCGATCATGGCGGTTACGAGATGAAAGAATTTGTAGCGGGCTACTTGATGAGTCTGGGTTATGGGGTCAAGGATTATGGCTGCCACAGCGCGGCCTCGGTCGATTATCCCGACTTTGCACACGCCTTGGCTCGCGGCATCGAAGAGGGGCAGGTGGAGCGTGCTTTTGCTTTTTGCGGTTCGGCCAATGGCATTTCGATGAGCCTCAATCGTCACGCGGGTATACGTGCGGCGGTGTGTTGGAAGCCCGAGCTAGCCACCTTGGCGCGCGCACATAACGATGCCAATGTGTGTTCGATCCCGGGTCGCTTTGTGAGCCGGGCCGAGGCTGCCGCTATTGTCGACGCCTATTTGGCAGCCGCGTTTGAAGGCGGGCGACACACAGCGCGTGTAGAAAAAATTGAATCTAGATAGTATATTTGGATAAATTTATTACAACAAGCATAATAAGTGACGAAAATATTTTTTTATAATCAAAAAAATTACTAGTTTTGTACTAAACAAAATTAGCAAAAAAACGTATCAATTATGAAACAATATTTTCTAGCAACAGCTCAGAAATATCGCGCCGAGTTGCAAGACAACATCCTTCCATTTTGGCTCAAGCACGGTATGGATCCCATCAATGGAGGTATTTACACTGCCTTAGATCGCGATGGTTCGTTGCTCGATTCCAATAAATCCGTATGGTTTCAGGGGCGTGCGGCGTGGATTTTTGCCTACGTTTACAACCATATCGAAGCTCGCGCAGAGTATTTGGCGGCCGCCAAAAGTTGCATCGATTTTATCGAGCAACATTGCGTGGACACCGACGGGCGAATGTTTTATGAAGTGACAGCCAGCGGTGTGCCGGTGCGTCGTCGACGTTATGTTTTCTCAGAAACGTTTGCCGCCATTGCCTTTGCCGAATACTCGACGGCTAGCGGCGAGGAAGTTTATGCCGAAAAAGCGCTCGACTTGTTGCGCAAAATACAACATTATTTGACTACGCCCGGGCTGTTGGAGCCAAAATTCCGCGAAGGTTTCCAAGCCAAAGGGCACTCTGTTTGTATGATCATGATCGATGTGGCGCAAAATATTCGCCGTGCGATCCACTCACCGCTGCTCGATAGTCAGATCGAGAGCGCGATCAATGAAATTCGCAACGATTTTATGCACCCCGAATTTAAGGCCATACTCGAAACGGTGACTCCCGATGGCGCTTTTATCGACTCGATTGCCGGTCGGACGATCAACCCCGGTCACTCGCTCGAAACGGGTTGGTTTCTGCTCGAAGAGGCGCTCTACCGCAATTGGGACGACAAAGCACTCATCGAGCAAGGCTTGACGGTGATCGATTGGTCGTGGGAGTGGGGCTGGGATAAAGAATATGGCGGGATCACCTATTTCCGTGACTGCAAGAACCGCCCACCGCAAGAATATTGGCACGACATGAAGTTTTGGTGGCCACAGTGCGAGGCTGTGCTGGCCTCGCTCTACGGCTTCTTGGCCACCCAAGACCCTAAATATTTGGCCATGCACCGCGCGGCCGATAGCTATCAATTCTCGAAGCTCAAAGATCCCGATTTCCCCGAATGGTTCGGCTATTTGCATCGCGACGGAACTCCGTCGCAAATGGCCAAAGGGAACATGTATAAAGGGCCATTCCATATTCCGCGCATGTTGGCCAAGGGCTATGAATTGTGTAACGCAATTGCCTCTAAGCTATAGGCGCAGCCTCTGAGGATTATAACTTCTCGGGTGACGAGAATAAATCAATTTTTTTTTGTAACTTTGCTCGGCTTATGATTTTTGAGGATTTCATGGGCTCAATGTGATATTTATTATAATCAAAGCTACATTCATGATAAACATAAATAGTTCGTTCTTGGTTCAAGCGGCCGATGGTCACAAGATCGACATTCTCAAACGAGAAATTTTGCGCACCATTGTCAATCGTGGCGAATTGTCGATCACCGACATCTCCAAAGAGGTAAATTTGTCGGTGCCGACGGTGACTAAATTTTTGGGCGAATTGATCGAGCATGGTTTTCTGACCGATTATGGTTACGAGAATCAACCCTCGTCGCGTCGTGCGATGCTTTATGGTTTGCGCTCCGGGGCTGGTTATTTTGTTGGTGTAGACATCACGCATCAAGACCTCAAACTGGCTATCATGGATTTCAACGGTACGATTATCACGGTGGAGGTCGAGCCTTTTGCCATCGGTAACGACGAGGCTTCGATCGACAATATTTGTGCTAGGATCAAAAAATTTATAGCAAAAAACAAGTTAAAAAACGAATCAATAATTTCGGTAGGTGTTAGTTTGACTGGGCGTATCGATTCGGCAGCGGGCTATAGTTATAGTTTCTATTATTTTGACGAGCGTCCGTTGGCCGACATGATGAGCGAGAAGTTGGGTATCAATGTTTATATCGAGAATGATTCGCGTGCGATGGCTTACGGTGAGTATTTGCGTGGCGAGGGTAAGGGCGAGGACACGATGATTTTCATCAACCTTAGTTGGGGTTTTGGCGTGGGCATGATCATTGGGGGTAAGCTTTTCTATGGCAAGTCCGGTTTTTCGGGTGAATATGGTCACATACCGATGGTTGACAACGAGATACTGTGTCAATGTGGCAAGCGTGGTTGTTTAGAGACGGCTGTTTCGGGTTTGGCTGCTCGTCGTATGATAATTGAGCGATTGGAGCAGGGGTCGGTTTCCACTCTTTTGCCTATTTATAAGGAGAATGGTGACATTGGTCTTCAGGATATAATAGAGGCGGTTCAGTCGGAGGATATGTTGGCCATTGAGGTGATTGAGATCATTGGTCAGGCGTTGGGTAAGGCGGTGTCGGGTTTGATCAATATATTCAATCCCGAGACTGTTGTTTTGGGTGGTAACATGTCGGTGATCAAGGATTATTTGATGTTGCCTATGCGTAGTGGTGTTAATAAGTATTCGTTGCGTTTGGTGAGTCGCGACACGACAATCAAGGCGTCTCAGTTGGGTCCAAATGCGGCAGTTATTGGTGCGTGCATGTTGGTTCGGAGCAAGATTTTGGGTTTGATTTAGGTTTTTTTGGGGGGGGGTAGTTTTTAACTCAGT
>JAVWYC010000084.1:0-7746 GCA_036661755.1 Mucinivorans sp.
AAAGTTCCATGGGCTCCATCCACGCGGTTGCGCCCACGAGCTGTCGGCTATGTTGCGATGCGAACGAGCGTTGACCAGAAAACTTGTATCCGAAATTTGCACCACACTACTTTCGTTGGTGCCATAGGCCGAATGCGCCGAGCTTCGGTGCCACGTTTGAGCCAGATCGTCGGAATAGATCAAATAATTATACCACTCAGGCGATCCATTGACATTCATCGGCACCACAATACGTCCTTTGTTGGGCCCCTTAGTCACGCGAATACCCACACCCGGGCCGCTACAAAAAGAGGCTACATTGTCGGGCTTAACCGACCGTGTGATGTCGCGCGCCTCAGACCAGCTTTGCCCGTGATCGTCTGAATATTTAATAAAACAGCGCACCACATCGCCGTCCATACCGGCCTTGACCGCTCCCTCCGAAGTGGCAGGCGGAAATCGCTGATAGATGATCGCCACACGATCTAACTCTTCAACATAGATGGCCATTGGGTTGTTCAAGCTAGCCTCGCCATCGGCTGCCACTACCGTCAAATCGCCCCACGTGGCACCGTTGTCGTGGCTCACGCGGCACACCAAATCGTTGGACGCTTGGTCGCGATAATCGGCGCGCGCCTCGGCAAAAGCGATGATTGCGCCACTTGCAGTCCGAGTGACAGAGGGGATACGAAACGATTTGTAGCCATTCTGCCCATCGGTGAAAATGGTAGTTGTCGCGGGGCGCGAACCGCTATAATACTCTTTTTTTAGGCGTTGGGCGATCAGCTTCGCGTTCGCCTTACCAGACAAAGGAGCGAGCATCACTTGGCTGTAATTACCACGCGCACTGTCTATTAAGGCCGCAACCGAGGACGATTTGCCGCCAAGGACAATTGTCATATCGGGCAACGAATCGACACCCACGCTACTAATTGCCAAACCTTGGGCAGCGAGCAGAGCATCTATTTCGTGTCTCAACTTTTGAGCTTCGTTATTATGTTTCGCCTCCGCCACAACGGCAAAGCTATGGCTGAGGGTGGTGTCTCGGTTGGGCGTGAGGGGCAATATTTTCTCTTGACCCATTGCCAGCATGGCACACGAGGCCAAAGATAGAATACTCAATAATTTTTTCATTATAATAGATTTTCAATAATTCGTTTTTCGGGTTCAAATGGCGAAATATTGCTAAGTCCCATTTTCTCGACAACCAGATCCAGTTGCGCTCGCTCACTCATTTGCTCACCCGCGGCAAAGAAAGCACCGGCTTGGCTCAGCACTCGCCGCGGCACAAGGCCTATGATTTCGGTGCCCGTCACCCTGTGTCCATATTGTGCCGCCACGCGCCCCACCAACTGCCACGCCGTGTGGAGCGGCATTCGATCGATCGAGGTTAGATTGGTGGACACTTGCGCAAAACCATATTCGGGCATATACCAACCAATGGCTTTGATGCCCTCGAGCAGACCGCTGCGCCGAGCGGCACGAATGTCGCGTGCTATGTTTTTGGCTACTTGAATATCAGAAGTATTGAGGTTGAAATTCACGGCCACCAAATACTCCCTAGCCCCAATCACAGCAGCCCCCGTACGCGCCACCGAGGGTGTAAATTCCGTGGGCCCAAAATCCGGACGCCAAGCCTTGCTAGTCATTTTGGAGGCTAGCCCTTCGTATTCACCCGAACGACAAGCCGCCAAATCGCACCGCGAAGGATCAAAAGCCGCCGCCTGATAGCAATAGACGGGTATCGAAAGTTCCGCCCCCACGCGAGCAGCCAACGCTCGGGCATAAGGAACGACCTCGGCCAAGGTGATCCCCGACACGGGTACAAGCGGGATGACGTCGGCCACTCCGATTCGAGGGTGAGCGCCATGGTGCACACGCATATCGATCTGTTGCGAGGCTAGCTCGACAGCTCGAAACGAAGCCTCGCACACCGCCCCGGCAGCACCCGCATAGGTGAAGACCGTGCGATTGGCGTCTTGACCTCGATCGACATTGAGCACCTTGACCCCATCGACCGAGCGAATGGCTCGCTCGATAGCCTCAACAACGGCAATATCTCGCCCTTGACTAAAATTAGGCACACACTCAACAATCTCTCGCTCCATAGGTTTTTACAAATTAGCGTTCACAAATTCGATTATCCGGTGCATCAAATGGTTGCGATCGGCCCCCATGCCGTGGTTGCGGTCGGGGTAGATCAACATCTCGAATTGTTTGCCTGCGCCCGTGAGCGCCGAAATCATATCCATCGAATTTTGGATATGCACATTATCGTCGGCCGTGCCATGCGCTAAAAGTAACTTGCCCTTCAAACCGGCAGCAAAATTGAGAGGCGAATTTTCGTCGTATCCCATTGGATTTTCGGCAGGCAAACCATTATATAGCTCCGTGTATATGGTGTCGTAATAGCGCCACGAAGTGACCGGCGCCACGGCAACGGCCAAAGCAAAGACATCGGCACCTTTCAAAATAGCATTGAGCGCCATAAAACCGCCATAGCTCCAACCATATATCCCTATACGTTGGCTATCCACGTATGGCAACGAGCCTAGGTATTTAGCCGCCGCGATTTGATCTTCTAATTCAAATTTGCCCAATTGCCCATAGGTGAGCGAGCGAAACGCGTAACCACGAAAGCCTGTGCCACGTCCATCGACCGAAGCCACCAAGTAGCCATCTTTGACAAGCGCCGTTTCCCAACCCACAGACCAGTTGTCGGCCACAGTTTGCGAACCCGGGCCGCTATATTGAGTCATAAAGAGAGGGTAGGTCTTCAAGGAATCAAAATCGTGCGGTTTGAGCATATAGCCATTGAGTACCTCGCCCGAGGGGAGGGTGAAGGTGAAAAACTCTTTGCGCGGCATAGCATATTGCGCCACCCTGCCTCGCAAGGCGGCATTGTCTTCAACCACACGTATCGCCTCGCCTTTCACATCGCGGATCGTAACCACGGGCGGAGTGGTACTGGTCGAAAAACTCTCTATATAATATTTCGCCCCACGGGCAAAGGCTGCACTATATGTGCCGGGGCGAGGGTCGCTAACTCGCCATTGACGCACACCGCCACGCCCATAACGCGCGGCATAGAGCGCTCTGTGCAGGGGCCCTTGGGTGGCGGTATAATAAATTATTCTGTTTTTTTGATCCACCGCATTTAGCTCCGTCACCTCTTCTTGGCCCGGGGTGAGCTCGCTAAGCATCTTGCCCGACATATCATAGAGATAAAGGTGCATGAAGCCGTCATTTTCGTTGCGAATAATGAAGCTCGAACTTTGAGGCAAGAAATAGACCTTACTCTTGTCTATTCGTTCAATATAGCGATGCGAAGATTCGCTATATATCACTTGCGACATGCCGCTAACGGCGTTGCAGAACAACATATCGTAGTGATTCTGGTGACGATTCAAGCGGTGAACGGCCAACTCACCCTCGCGCCCCGTCCACTCGATAAAGGGGATGTATTGATCGGTCTGGCGCCCTATATCCATGAGCTGTTGTTTGCCGCTCTCTATGTTATAGATCCTAATTTGCACCGTGGAGTTAGTTTCGCCAGCCTTTGGATACTTGAAAGTCGTATTCTCGGGATATAAACCACGCTCGAAAATTGGCATCGGATAATTTTTAACCTTACTCTCGTCTGTCCGATAGAAAGCAATCCAAGACGAAGAAGGGCTCCACTGATAAGCACGATCAAAGCCATACTCTTCTTCATAGACCCAATCGGGAATGCCGTTGAGAATCGATCCCTGCTCGCCGTCTGATGTGACGGCACGCTCTGTACCTCGCACCAAATCCACCACATAGAGATTATTGTCACGCACAAAGGCCGCCTTGCGCGAGTCGGGCGAAATTGTGGCCGCCTGTTGCTTACCATTTTTAGACAACGGATAGTATTGCTTATCCAATCGATCGTATATCCAATAATCTGCACGAAAAGAGTGACGGAAAATCGGCTCACGCGCAAAAGGAATCAAAATCAAATTCTCATCATCGGACAACGTATAGCCGGTTATGGTGACCGAGGGAACCAAATCACGCATGCTGAATATAGTATCCACCGCCAGACCGTCCACAAAACGATAACGAACAATCGAACGACGATCGGCCGCCAAGGCGGTGTAGTGTTGCCCGTCTTTCATCGAACGAAAACCCGGCACACCGGAAGGCGAAAACTCACCCCGGTTGATCACTTCGTAATCCACCACACCCAACGCATCACCGGCCACACCGGGCTCTACACCGGGCTCCGAAGCCACAGCCAAACAAGAAGAACAAATGGTAATCAAAGTAAAAATCAAATTTTTCATAACAATTCTGCTAATTTATTGCGAAAAACAACGCTCGCCTGTTTATTGGTGGCAATAATTTGCCCCCCGAACACATAATCATCGGCACCCGAATAATCACTAACCACACCCCCGGCCATCTCCACCAGTAACGCCCCTGCCGCAACGTCCCACGGAGCGAGGTTCTTTTGATAGAAACACTCCGCACGCCCCGATGCCACATAGGCCAAATCGGTGGCCGCCGAACCAATGCGACGAGCACCATTGGAATGCAAATTGAAATAGTTGAACGAACGAGCAAAGGCCTCTATTGTGTCGTCTGTCTTGTAGGCCAAACCCGTCACCACCATCGAACGATCGATCGACGAAAGATCACTCACGCTGACCCTCTGCCCGTTGAGGTAGCACGCCCCTCCCCGCCAAGCATAGAAACATTCGGCACATGTGATTTCATAGATCACCCCCACAACAAGCCGTGACCCACGCGCCAAGGCAATGCTAACGGCATAGGGAGGCAAACCATGCGTAAAATTAGTTGTCCCATCCAAAGGGTCGATAATCCAAGTGTAGTGATTGTCGTCGGCACCAAAACCGGTAGCGGCAGCGGCCGACTCCTCGGCAATAATCTCCGAAGAAGGAATCAACGCCCTTAGTTCATCGATGATCATCTTTTCGGCCGCCCGATCAACATAACTCACCAAATTTTGTTCGCCCTTAAATTCAACCTTATCGCTGGTGAAGGTTTTGCGTTCGCTAGCAATATAAGCCCCTGCACGGCGGGCAATAGAGCACACGGCCATACAAATTGTTTCAAATTCTTTTTCCATAACATACAAAGATAACAATTTTTTGCGTTTGATAGGCACCTATCCCCAATAACATTTTTAACTTTTAAGTCTACCGATAAAAATGAACAGAAAATCAATTCTCACAACAATCATTACGGCCGTGGTGGCAGGTGCCCTATCTGCCTTTGCCGTGACTTCAACCGTCGAGGGTCAAGCTATTGGCATTCCACAAAACGAACCCAACACCGCCCAGACGATCTTTGCCCAAGCTGCCCCCACACAGGGCGTTGCACTACCCGACTTGACCAAAGGCGCACAACGCGGCGTGGAAGCGGTGGTGAATATCGAAACATCACAAAAAATCGTCGCTCAATCTTCTCCCGAAGGCGGGATCGACCCTTTTGAACTTTTCTTTGGCCCCGGCGCATTTGGACGTGGACAAGGCAACATGCAACCACAAGAACGTCACGGTGGCGGATCGGGCGTTGTCATATCACCCGATGGCTACATTGTCACTAATAATCACGTGATACAAGGAGCCGACAACATTAAAGTAACCCTCAATTCAGGCGATTCGTTCAAAGCCAAACTGGTGGGCACAGACCCCTCGACCGACATTGCTCTACTGAAAATCGAACCACACGACGAGCTGCCCATCTTGCAATTCGGCGACTCGGATAGTTTGCTGCTCGGGCAGTGGGTGATGGCCATTGGCAACCCTTATGGCCTTAGCTCCACCGTCACAGCCGGCATTGTGAGCGCCAAAGGACGTGCCCTGGGGGTGATCGGCAATTCGCAGATGGGGATCGAATCCTTTATCCAAACCGATGCCGCTGTTAACCCCGGCAACTCGGGCGGTGCGCTCATCACGGTCGACGGATCGCTCATTGGTATCAACACACTTATCAAATCACCAACAGGTTCGTATGCCGGTTATTCGTTTGCCGTGCCATCAAACATTGCACGCAAAGTGGTTGGCGATATTCGTCAATATGGTTTAGTGCAACGTGCGGTGCTGGGCATCGCAATGCAAGAGATTTCCAACGAATGGATCGAAAAATTTGGCAAAGCGAACAACATCACTCAACGTGAAGGGGTTTTTATCGCACAAGTCACTCCCGATGGCGCGGCAGAAGCGGCAGGAATCAAGCAGGGCGACGTTTTGTTGTCTATAAACGACATAAAAGTCACCACTCCACAAATGGTTCAAGAGTCACTTGCCGGCCTCAGACCGGGCGATAAAATAAAAATTTCGATCAAAAGAGACTCTTCGGTGAAACATTTTGAGGTCACTTTACGTAATAGAAGCGGACGAGAGGAGTTAATGAGTCGATCGGACGTCGATATGATCAATCTACTGGGGGCTGAGCTTCGCCCGGTGAGCGAGAAATTACGCCGCGAGCTGAAAATAAACGGAGGCCTGCAAGTAACAGAAATTCGTGTGGGGGGTGTGTTGGCCAAGACTTCTGTCCGTCCGGGATATATTATAACAGCAATTAACGGTATTCGTATTACTTCCACCGACGACTTAAACCGCATAACAGATAAACTTACTTCCATTGACGGCATCTATCCCGACGGTAGAATGGTGTCATACCAAACACTTTAATACAAAGCATGAGACAACTAAAAATCACCAAATCAATCACCAATCGTGAAAGCGCATCACTAGACAAATACTTGCAAGAGATTGGGCGCGAAGAACTTATATCGGTGGAAGAAGAGGTGGAACTGGCCCAACGAATCCGCAAAGGCGACCAAGAAGCACTAGAAAAATTAACGAAAGCCAACCTACGCTTTGTGGTCTCGGTGGCCAAACAATATCAGAACCAAGGTCTCACGCTGCCCGATTTGATCAACGAAGGCAACTTAGGCTTGATCAAAGCGGCCGAAAAATTCGACGAGACACGTGGTTTCAAGTTTATTTCGTATGCTGTTTGGTGGATTCGTCAATCGATTTTGCAGGCTTTGGCCGAACAGTCGCGTATTGTGCGTTTGCCGCTCAACCAAGTTGGTTCGCTCAACAAGATCAACAAAGCGTTCGCTAAGTTTGAGCAAGAGAACGAGCGTACTCCCTCGCCCGAAGAGTTGGCGCGAGTGCTCGACATCCCGAAAGAGAAAGTTCAAGACACGTTGCGTGTTAGTGGGCGGCACATTTCCGTTGACGCGCCATTTGCCGAGGGCGAAGACAATTCATTGCTTGATGTGTTGGTCAATTCCGACTCGCCGAATGCCGATAGGGTGTTGATCAACGAATCGTTATCCACTGAAATCGACCGTGCTTTGTCGACTTTAACAGACAGAGAGCGTGACATTGTAAAATATTTCTTTGGCATTGGTTCTTCGGAGATGACATTGGAGGAGATTGGCGATGAGTTTGGCCTTACTCGCGAGCGTGTGCGCCAGATCAAGGAGAAGGCGATTCGTCGATTGCGTCATGGTTCGCGCAGCAAGTTACTAAAGACCTACTTGGGTTAGTGGTTTATTGAGCGTTGATAATGGTTAGAGAGGGGGTTAAAGCGGGGCTTTCCCCCTCTTTTTTTTGTGTATAGTTTCCAAGAGCAGTTAAGGAAAGCGACGTTTCCAAGAGCCGATAAGAAAAACGCAGTTTTCAAAAACCAGTTAAGAAAAACGCAGTTTCCAAGAGCCGGTTCAGAAAAACGAAGTTTTTCCCAAAAAGTTTTGGGTGA
>JAVWYC010000085.1:0-7674 GCA_036661755.1 Mucinivorans sp.
ATTCGTTAAGGGTAAACACCAAGATATGGGCTAGCTGTGTGCAAAACGTGTGCACCACAAAAGAAAACAAGGAGTAGGGCGCAATGCCTAACTCCTTGTAGTTGTTTGAAAACCAACGGTTTTCAATTTGTAGCGAGAGCCGGGCATGATCCGGCGACCTCATGATTATGAATCATGCGCTCTAACCAGCTGAGCTACCTCGCCAGCTGAATTATTTCGCGCGCATCTCGTCAGACACCGAAAGCTTGTGGCGACCCTTGGCCCGACGAGCTGCCAATATACGGCGACCGTTTGGTGTTGACATACGCTCACGGAATCCGTGCTTGTTGATACGCTTGCGACGCGATGGTTGAAATGTCCTTTTCATATCTTTCTTTTCTTAAATATTTACTTGATTGTGGAGCGCAAAGATAGTTATTTTTTGTGACCCTGCAAATTTTTATCAACAAATATTACTTTTTTTGTCGAAAAAAATTCCTCGGCGAACCATTCGCTTACTTCAAACACCGAAACAGGAACACCCGAAGCTTCGATTTCTGCCTCCAAATCCCCTCCTTTGAGCGTCAACAACCCCCGACTATATCGACCCGCGCTCCAATCCAAAAGCGCCGACAATGGCGCCACAGCACGAGATACAACCCAACTCCACTCGCCGCGCAACGACTCGGCACGACAGGCTGCAAATTCGATGTTCGACAAGCCCAACGCTTGCGCCACACCTTGGGCGACTCGTATCTTCTTGGCCACCGAATCTACGGCCGTAAAACGAACCTGAGGCATCAAAATCGCCAGTGGAATAGACGGAAAACCACCTCCACAGCCCAAATCGAGCACCGTATGGCCGTCGGCGATCAACCCCGCACGCGCGAGGGCTAGGCTGTGCAGAACGTGACGCTCATAGAGGTTCGACAGGTCGGCACGCGAAATTACATTGATTTTGGCATTCCACTCTTCGTACAAACCTTGCAAAAGATCGAACTGAGATAGTTGCAAGGGCGAAAGTGTCGGGAAATATTTCAATATTTGCTCCATCGTTTAGCTGTTTTTCTTTTGATTAACCAACAATTTATCGACCCTACTGCCGTCCATATCGACCACCTCGAAACTCATCTCGCGCCACACAAATTGATCGCCAACTTGCGGCACACGCGCCAAAATAGCCATAGCCATACCCCCTAAGGTGTTGCACCCCAAGTTGTCCAGATCGCTATATATGGCCACCCCAACAGAGTCCATAAAGTCATCGATCGAGATCGCCCCATCAACTAGCAGCGACCCATCGGCTCGGGTTACAATGGGAGTGATCTCTGTTTGATTTTCTTCGGGCATGTCGCCAAAAATCTTCTCCGATAGATCGTGTAGGGTCACAATTCCCTCCACGCTCCCATATTCACTCATCACGATGGCCAGTTTGCGTTTGTGCGTTTTGAAGAGTTCGATAATACGGCTGGCCAACATGGTTTGGGGTACATAGATCGGTTCTTGCACAATACTATTTAGGTCGAAGGGTTGCCCATTGCTGATAAGGAGCACAATATCTTTGACAGACACCGTGCCTACTATTTGGTCGTTTTGTTCTCCTTGGCTCACCGGATAGGTGCTAAAATGAGTGCTGGCAATGGTTTGTATCACTTCGTGTTTGGTGGCGTTGATTTTGAGCTTCACCATATCGCCTCGACGTGTCATCACTTCGCTTGCGCGACAATCGCCAAAGCGGAAAACATCTTTCAACATTTTGCCCTCTTGTTGATCGATCACCCCTTGCTGGGAACTTTGATGAAGAATGAATTTCAGCTCTTCTTCGCTCATTGGGCGATCCCCGGGAGCTTGAACACCAAAGAGTTTGGTGACTAACTTAGTGGACATGGTCAGCAGCCAGACAAACGGAAAAGCGATCCGAGTCATTAGCACCATGAAGGGCAAAAATCTGACCGCCACCATTTCTGCATTAGCCAAGGCTATCGATTTGGGCACTAATTCACCCACGATGAGCGAAAGATAGGTGATCGAGCCAACGACAACGATAATCGAAATATTGGCCGCATAGGGAGCCAAAACGTCAACAGATTCGACGATCGGGCGCAAATCGTCGGAGAGCGCCACTCCACCAAAAGCTCCGGAGACAATGCCAATGAGGGTGATGCCCACTTGAATGGTGGACAACATTTTTTCCGGACTTGCAATTTGGCTAATCACTCGGGCTGCATTTTTGTTACCCGCAGCGCTCATCATTTCCAAGCGTGCACGCGAAGAGGATACAAGTGCCATTTCATACATGGCAAAGAGTCCGTTCACCATCAACAAGGCGATGATAATAATGAAGTCCATTCGTTTTTTATATTTTTTGGGCTAATTCTTCTATTCGGCACACCATTGTACTCCAATCGAAGCGTTTTTTTTCTTGCTCTATATTTTTGCGAAACTGTGTTTCGAGCTCTTGGTCAAAAAAGCGATTTATCGCCCCCTCGATTGCCTTGGCGCAAGGGTCTACAACAAATCCAACGCGAGAATCGGGGACAATTTCGGGCAATCCGCCGACATTGGTCACCACCATTGGCACACCAAAATTATAGGCAATTTGTGTCACTCCGCTTTGCGTGGCTGTTTTGTAGGGTTGCACAACGAGTGAGGCGGCCGAAAAATAGAGTTTCACTCGATGTTCGGGGATATAAATATCATGCAAAATAACTTTTTTCTCTTCGATCAGTGGCATGAATTTTTCGCGATCGGCATAAAATTCGCCAGCCACGATCAACTCCCTGCCTGGCGTTGGTTGCCATGCTTGTAGGAGCAAATCGAGCCCCTTGTAGTCGCGTATGAAACCAAAAAAAAGCACATATTGTTTCCCCGCATCGAGCCCCAATTCCAGGCATGCTTGCGTGCGGCTAACACGCTGTCCATAAACGTCATATATTGGGTGTGGCGAAAAAACGGAAGGGCGATCATAGTGAAATATTTCGTCCAATTCGCGCCCCACTTCTTTGGACATATAGAGCACTGCGCTTGTGGCTTTGAGAAAATAGCGCGCGCAAATATTGTCATAAAAATGGCGTTCGTGAGGGATTATATTGTCGGTTATGGCCAACACTTTGATCCCTTTTGCCCTTAGTCGCCCAACGATTGTGCCAAGGGCTGGCGCCATGAAAGGTGTCCAATAACGCACGATAACTAGGTCCGGTGCTTGGGCTGCGATCTTATTGGCAGCGGCAAACCAAGTGAAGGGGTTGATCGAACTTATGCAGCGCTCTGCATTGAGCGAGTCTGGTTTTGGGGCGTCGGTGAATTGGCTTTTGCCGGGGAAAAGTATTGATGGATATTGAGTTGTGAGGCTCACCACATTCACTTGGTGATGCGCTGCTGTCAGTTCGGCTGCCAAACTTTCGTTCAGTTGGGCTATTCCTCCGCGGAATGGCCACACGGGCCCTATGAGTGTTATTTTCAATTTCTTCAAATTTGATATGAACCGGTTTTTTTGCTTTTTAAGGTCTTTTAGCCAAAAAACGCTGCTTTCTCTTGATTGTCAATTAATTGTCTTATGCCTAGCTCTTTTTATTTATTCATAATCGCAAAAAACTCATCGTTTGATCGTGTACCCTCCATATGTTTTTTCACAAATTCCATAGCCTCCACCGGATTCATATCGGTCAGATAGCGGCGTAGGATCCATAATTTTTGTAACAAATCTTTGTCTTGCAACAAATCATCGCGCCGAGTGGAAGATTGAGTAATATCGACAGCCGGGTAAATGCGTTTGTTGCTCAACTTACGGTCGAGTTGCAACTCCATATTGCCCGTACCTTTGAACTCCTCGAAGATCACCTCGTCCATCTTGGATCCGGTCTCGATCAAAGCTGTGGCTATAATGGTGAGCGAACCTTTCTCCTCGGTATTACGTGCGGCGCCGAAAAATCTCTTTGGCTTGTGCAGGGCAGCCGCGTCCACACCGCCCGAAAGTATCTTGTTCGACGAAGGTTGCACAGTGTTGTAGGCTCTGGCCAAACGAGTAATACTGTCGAGCATAATCACCACATCATGGCCGCACTCCACTAGTCGCTTCGCTTTTTCGAGCACCATTTCGGCCACCTTTACGTGTTTTGAAGCCTGCTCGTCGAAGGTCGAAGCAATCACCTCCGCCCTGACCGAACGCGCCATGTCGGTCACCTCTTCCGGCCTTTCGTCGATGAGTAACATTATCATATACACATCGGGGTGGTTGTCGGCGATGGCATTGGCCAGATCTTTGAGCAAAGTGGTCTTACCTGTCTTGGGCTGTGCAACAATCAACGCACGTTGCCCCTTGCCGATGGGAGCGAAAATATCGACTATACGATTGCTGATCGAAGAATGCCCCTTGCCCG
Source organism: Mucinivorans sp. (assembly GCA_036661755.1). GTDB lineage: Bacteria > Bacteroidota > Bacteroidia > Bacteroidales > Rikenellaceae > Mucinivorans. Next base: position 4,359 of record JAVWYC010000085.1, read on the forward strand.
TAATGTTGAATTTTTCTTGCGGAAAAAGCGGCGTTAGAAATTCAAATTGAATGCGGTCGCGCGCTTGCTCCGGCGTCAAACCATTGATTTTCAAGACCTTAGAGAGTGGGAAAAAGCGATCGCCCTCGCGCGGTGGTCGGATAATACCTTGCACAGTATCGCCTTGTTTGAGCCCGTAGCTTTTGATTTGCTGGCTCGACACATAAACATCGTCGGGCGAATTAATATAGTTATAGTCGGCCGAGCGCAAAAAACCGTAACCATCGGGAGCCATTTCGAGCGAACCCGTGCATTCGATTGTACCCAAAAAGTCGTTTTGAGCCTCGTTAGATCGTTGATGCGATGTTTGGTCTGTTTTTTTGTGATCTTCCGTTCTGTTTTTGCGTTCCGGCCTTTCCGTTCTTTCTCCTCTTTCTTGTCGTTCGGCGGGTCGTTCGGCTCTCTCGACTCGCTCTGTTTTGTCGGTTTTTATTGGTCGATTATTTTGCTCTGCTCTGTTGTTCGAGCGTTCGTTTTTTGTATTGTGGTCGCGATTTTTGTCGAAATGTTTGACGGGAGTTGTTGGGTCTTGATTTTCGCTTGCAATGGCACCCTGCTTTTGCTCTGTGGCAATGATCACGGGTAGGGTAGGGGCTTGAATTTCGGCGTCGATAGTGGTTTGGCTTTCGGCCTTTGGCTCTCTTTCATTGACGGGAGCTGGTGTGGCGAAAAGATCTTCTTGGATTGCTTGTTGCTCGTTATTTGGGGTATTAGTCAGTCGTTTACGCTTGCCGCGATGGAGCCTGCTGTCGTCCCTCTCGGGTGTGTCTAGGCGTACTTTTTGAGTCGAAGCCGGGCGCCCGGTCGAACGATCGACATTCCCCGTTGTTTGGTCTGTTAAGTCTTGTCCTTGGCTGCCCGGCGCAGTGTCATGGCGCTGCTTGGTAGCAGTGTCCGCCCGGTTGGCCGTCACAGGACTTGCCGCCTGCGTTGTTGGTAGGGCTGCCGCCTGAGCCTCATTGATTAGTTCAATGAGATTCTCTTTTTTTAGAAATTTTTTGGGAAGTGTAATGCCCAGAGAGACGGCAATAGTGCGTAACTCAGGCAGTTTTTTGCCTAGCAAAGTGTCTTGCATTAAGTGAAATTTGAATGGTGATGATTGGCCGATCTACTTTTAAGTAATTGGTGAACTCTAAAAATCGTTTTTTCTTTGTTTAACTTTGGGTCTCCAAGGGATCTTTCACTCACTTCCAGTAAGCTCCGGTTTCCTAGACCAAAGTTCGCCTTGCAAAAATTCAATTTTCAGAAGCCCTCCTATTCGTCAAAAAAAAATATTGTTATGTTTTTGACAACGGATTTTATACTTGATTTTTCGCTCTCTTTCGGCCTCTGTTTTTTAGCTTCAAGCCTCGATTTAGCTCACTAAATCTTCGCCCCTAAGCTTAAAAAAAACCTGCTACGAAATAGATCAGAAAAACATAGCATTAATTTTCATACTACTTCAAGTATTTTTGAGTAAAATCTACCCCTAGTAAATCTTGATCATGACAAAGGTAATTATTTTTTTGGGAGTGCAAACTTTTTTTTACGTTTTTTTACTCTTCTTTTCCACTTGCTACTCTTTTTCGACCGATAGAACATGGTTCCGCGTGAGCAAAGCGCCGCCAATCACCGGCCCCATTTCGCCCAAAGTACTAACACTCAATATCGAATCGTTGTTGACCAACGATAGTGAATATTTGGCCAAAGCCGAGCGCAAAGGGAGCATCAAATAGTCGCCCGCATTGGCCAGCACGCCTCCAACAACGATCGCTTCGGGATTAAAAATATTGAGCAATACGCCCAAGGCGCGCCCCAGCGTTTCGCCCATTTTGCCGATTATTTCGATACTCAGCACATCGTCGGCCGTGGCTGCTTCGACAATTTGATCGAGGTTGACGTGCCCCTTGGTCGCAAATTCTTCTGACAGAATAGACGAGGCGCCATTGGCTAATTCCTCTTGAAACATTCTCTCCAACGCATCTCCGGAGGCTTCGGTTTCCAAGCATCCCTTTTTGCCGCAGTGGCAAATGATTTGGTTGTCAAAAAAAGGAATGTGGCCAAACTCGCCGGCAAAGCCCGATTTGCCATAATAGAGTTTGCCGTTGATGATGATGCCCACCCCAACGCCGCGCCCCAAATAGAGAAAGAGCGAGTTCTGTATGTTGCGTTTCATGTCGTCTGTCACGTATTGTGCATACGCCACAGCGCGCGTATCGTTTTCGACAATTGTGCGCAAGCAGAGCCGTTTGCTCATAACTTGCGACAGAGGTTTCTCGTTGAAGTTCAAGTAGTTATAGCTATGCCCGGAGATCGAATCAACGCGTCCGCGAAGAATAAGCCCCACTCCCAGCACCTTGGCGCGATCCACCAAAAAGGAGTCGATAGTGTGGTTGATCTCTTCGATGATTTTTTCTAATGTTTTGGGGCTGTTTATGGGGTTAAAATTTTCGACAAGCGACGTTTTGATTATTTCGCTATTGAGGTTGGCCAGTGCAAAGCGCAGACAATTTTCGCCAACTTCCACTCCAAGGAAGTAGCCGGAATCGCCCACCAGCGAGAAGCTGCATGGGCGTCGTCCGCCCGGGGTTTCCACTTTCCCCATATCTTGCACATAGTGAGCTTCAATTAGATCGTTCAATAATTTTGCAATTGTTGGAGCCGAGACTCCCATCAAAGCAGCCAATTCCGACACTGTCATCACAGGTTCTTGTGCTAGGGCGACGATTATTTTTCGTTTTAGCAGATAGCATTTGTGAGATACTCCACTTGAATTTATGCAGCTGTCGACATGTGGGGCGAATAATGAAGAATGCTTATTCATAACTATTGTTTATTTGTTCGTAAATTTTATTATTATTTACGAACAAATATAATAATAATTTTGTTAATTGGCAAAATTATTTTGCATTTTTATTTATATAGTGCTGTAAAGGGTTAGTGTAAGAATAATAGTTCAGTTTTGTGGTGATGGGAGTTATGGGTGGTGGCAGGTTTGTGGCGCGCTAGGGCGCGGTTGAGAGAAGCGAAGTTTTCAAGAGCCGGTTAATAAAAACGAATTATCCAAGAGCCGGTTCAGAAAAACGAAGTATCTGTGCTACTTCCCTTTTTCAGACCAGTTGTTTTGCGATTTTTGCTTAGAGTTTAACTTGCCAGAGCCCGTTTTTGAGCTCTCGCCAAAGAAACCTTTGTATCGCACAGAGGGGGTCCCCCGCGAGCTAAACCTTGGTGGGTGCGCCGCTCGTTGTAATAGCTCATAAACACAGCTAAGCCGCGATACAATGCCGCGCCATCATCA
>JAVWYC010000086.1:0-7532 GCA_036661755.1 Mucinivorans sp.
AGTTACTATTATTATTGATTAGTTTTTGAAAACAAAAAGAGCCGCAAACAAACAGTTTGCGGCTCTTTTGCCCGTTATTGATTAGTTTTCAGAGAAAAACTAATCAATATTTGTGATCCCGCAGGGATTCGAACCCTGGACCTACAGATTAGAAATCTGTTGCTCTATCCAACTGAGCTACGAGACCATTATGCAAGGCAAAACAGAAATTAATTGCGAATTTTTATCACTATCCTTCATTGCCTCTTTCTGTTTTTCATTGCCTATTTTTCATTGACTTTTTTTAATCTGTATTGCCTCTTTTCAACGTCAATTTTGCATTGCCATTCTATTTCTAATATTCACCCCAACTCTTGATCAACAAATCCTTACGAGGTGTGCTGCAAAATGCTAAAATAAAATCGTTTGCCAAACGAGCATTCGTACACAAAGGTATGTTGAAGTCAATAGCCGAACGACGAATAGTATAGTCGTTATTCAATTCGTCCTTGGTGTGGTTCTTTGGTATGTTGACCACAAAATCAAGTTTGCGCTCCTTGATGTAATCCAATGCGTTAGGCTCTCCATTGCCCTGTTGGTCCGGCCAACCGAGCACAGTGGCCTTAACACCGTTGTCAGCAAAAAATGAAGCCGTGCCTCGCGTAGCAAAAATCTCGTATCCGCATCGCTGCAACTCCTTTGCCGCCGGCAAAGTTTGTGTCTTGGACTTCAAATCGCCCGAAGAAAAGAAAATTGTTCGCTTTGGAATCTTATAACCAACCGACAACATTGCTTTGAGAATGGCTTCGTAATAACTCTCGCCCAAACAACCAACTTCACCCGTGGAAGCCATCTCGACACCCAACACAGGGTCGGCTTTCTGAAGACGAGAAAACGAAAACTGCGATGCCTTGATGCCTACATAATCCAGATCGAAGGCCGATTTGCTCGGTACGTTGCTCTCGAGATCCAACATTACACGTGTTGCGATGTCTATGAAGTTGACTTTGAGCACCTTAGAAACAAAAGGGAACGATCGTGAGGCACGCAAATTACACTCGATCACTTTAATAAAGTTATCGCGAGCCAAAAGTTGCATGTTGAATGGGCCCGAAATATGAAGTTCCTTAGCGATTTGGTGCGCTATTTTTTTGATTCGGCGCACGGTTTCGATATAGAGTTTTTGGGCCGGGAAGACTAATGTTGCGTCGCCAGAGTGAACGCCGGCAAACTCAACGTGTTCTGATATGGCGTAGATCAATATTTCTCCATCTTTGGCCACTGCATCAAATTCGATTTCTTTGGCATTTTCGATAAATTCGGTCACCACCACAGGGTATTGTTTCGACACCGCTGTGGCCAGTTCCAAAAATCGAACCAGCTCTTCTTTGTTGCTCACCACATTCATTGCCGCCCCGCTCAGCACATACGAAGGACGGAGCAAAAGAGGGAAGCCCACTTGGTCGGCAAAGAGGTATATATCTTCCAATTCGGTAAATTCTTTCCATCGAGGTTGGTCGATTCCTAAGCGATCGAGCATTGCTGAAAATTTGTGACGATCTTCGGCGCCATCGATATTGTCGGCCGAAGTACCCAAGATATTAACATTATTTTCGGCCAAGCGCATGGCTAGGTTGTTTGGGATTTGGCCACCAACCGACACAATCACTCCGCGTGGAGCTTCAAGGTCGGTAATATCGAGCACTCGTTCGAGTGTCAATTCGTCGAAATACAAACGGTCGCACATATCGTAGTCAGTAGACACGGTTTCGGGATTGTAGTTGATCATCACCGAGCGCAGGCCATTTTGGCGTATTGTGTTGATTGCCGACACCGAGCACCAGTCAAATTCCACCGAGCTGCCGATGCGGTAGGCTCCCGAGCCAAGCACTACCACCGAATTGTTGTCGTTTGCAAAATCCACATCGTGAGCCGAGCCGTTATAGGTCAAGTAAAGATAATTGGTCTGAGCCGGATATTCGGCCGCCAGCGTGTCGATTTGTTTGACCCATGGAGTGACGCCGCGTGCGATACGCCATTGGCGTACTTGGGCGATGGCTTGTTCCATGGCTATATCTTGCGAATGAAGCACAGTGCGTGCGATCTGGAAATCCGAGAAACCTTTTTGTTTTACTTGCCTCAATAGGGTAGTAGGCATCGATTCGAGCGTAGAGAAGTTTTCCATATCACCCTCTAACTCGATGATTCCCTGTAATTTATAGAGGAACCAGCGGTCTATTTTTGTCAGCTCATATATTTTGTCGACCGACATGCCGAGTTTGAAGGCGGCAGCGATAATGAAGACGCGTTTATCGGTTGGTTTGACAAGTTCGTTTTCTATTGAGTCGATTGTCAGGTCTTTGTTGGCCACAAAGCCGTGCATACCTTGCCCGATCATGCGGAGTCCTTTTTGGAAGGCCTCTTCAAAATTACGACCGATACTCATAATTTCGCCAACAGATTTCATCGAGCTGCCGAGTTCGCGACTAACGCCCTTGAATTTACCCAAATCCCAGCGAGGAATTTTGCAGACTATGTAGTCGATTGCCGGTTCAAAGCAAGCTGTGGTAACTTTGGTGACTGAGTTTTTGAGTTCGTGCAGTCCATATCCAAGCCCCAATTTGGCAGCGATAAAAGCGAGTGGATAGCCCGTTGCTTTGCTGGCCAAGGCCGACGAACGGCTTAGTCGTGCATTGACCTCGATGACCCGATAATCTTCTGAATATGGATCGAGCGCATACTGAACGTTACATTCGCCCACGATGCCGATGTGGCGCACGATTCTAATGGCCAATTCGCGCAATTTATTACTTTCGGAGTTGGTTAGCGTTTGGCATGGCGCCACCACTATACTTTCGCCCGTGTGGATTCCCAGCGGGTCGAAATTCTCCATATTACAGATAGTCAAGCAGTTATCGTGTTTGTCGCGCACTACTTCATACTCGATTTCCTTCCATCCTTTGAGCGATTTTTCGACCAATACTTGTGGCGAATAAGTGAAAGCTTTCGAGGCCAGCACGTCCATTTCAGCGTCATTATCGCAAAAGCCGGAGCCCAAGCCTCCCAAGGTATAGGCGGCGCGGATAATGACAGGATAGCCTAATTCATTGGCCACGCGTTTGGCTTCTTTGACCGAAGTGACGGCTTCGCTTTTGATAGTGTTGACATGGATTTGATCTAACTTCTTGACAAAGAGATCCCTATCTTCGGTGTCCATAATCGATTGGACTGGTGTGCCGAGCACTTTGAGGTTGTATTTTTCGAGCACCCCATTTTTATAAAGATTCACTCCGCAGTTGAGTGCCGTTTGTCCACCGAAGGCAAGCAATAATCCGTCTGGGCGTTCGCGATCGATCACCTGTTCCACAAAATCAGGTGTCACGGGCAGAAAATAAACTTTATCGGCAATGCCTTCGCTCGTTTGTACGGTGGCGATATTGGGGTTTATGAGCACGGTGTGGATGCCCTCTTCTTTCAAGGCTTTGAGTGCTTGTGAGCCCGAATAATCAAATTCGCCTGCTTCACCGATTTTCAAGGCTCCGGAGCCTAAAATCAAAACTTTTTTGATATTATGTTGCATATTGCTATTATTTTTTCAATAAATCACGTATCTCTGTCAGTAGCATTTCTTCTTTTGTTGGTGCTACCGGGGCAGGTTCCGCGGGTTTAGGCTCGGGAGTAGGTTTGGTGCGAAGGCGCATCATGAACTTAATGACCATGAAAATGGCGAAAGCAGTGATCAAAAAGTCGAACACTACTTGAATAAAATTACCGTAATTGATAAAAACTCCTTGAATACCTTCCGCTACATTGGGCTCGCGAAGAGCAAAGCGTAAAGAGGTGAACTCCACATCGCCAATCAAAAATCCGATAGGTGGCATCAAAATATCGGCCACCAACGAACTGACAATCTTGCCAAAGGCAGCTCCAATGATAATACCAACAGCCATGTCAACAACATTGCCACGCATGGCGAATGCCTTAAATTCGTTGATCAATTTGTTGTTTTTGAGCGGTTTGATGGTCGAGAGTGGAGTTTTCATGGCAATAATTTTTTATGGTTATTTTTTGCTATTACGTACCATATCCAAAAATTTGTCGAACAGAAATTCACTATCTACAGGGCCCGAAGTGGCTTCGGGGTGAAATTGAACCGAGAAGAAAGGTTTCGTCTTGTGGCGGATCCCTTCGATTGTATCGTCGTTCAAATTCTTGAAATAAGGCTCCCAATCCTCGCCCAAGTTAGTGGGGTCGATGGCGTAACCGTGATTTTGCGAGGTGATGCACGCAAAATTTGAGTTGCACTCTTTTGCCGGTTGGTTGTGTGAACGGTGGCCATATTTCATTTTGTAGGTAGAGGCTCCGGCGGCGCGCGCTAGAAGCTGATTCCCAAGGCAAATACCAAATATAGGCTTACCAACAATCATGCCACGGCGAATGTTTTCTACCACCACATCGAGCATTGCAGGGTCACCCGGGCCGTTGGAAATCATCACACCATCATAGTCAAGACCGGAAAAATCGTAATCCCAAGGCACACGAATAACAGTTGTACCGCGTTTCAAAAGGCAACGCATAATGTTGTATTTCAACCCACAATCAACCATCACAATTCGTAACGGCCCATCGCCATACTCCTTGATTTGTGTACATGAAACTTGGGCGACGAGGTTCGTCTTGTTGTAGTCGACAAACTCTTGAGGTGCGGCTGTGCCTTCGACGATGATTTTGCCGAGCATCACGCCACGTTCGCGAATAAGTTTTGTGATCTGGCGGGTGTCGACCCCGAAAATAGCAGGAATATTTTCACGCCTAAGCCAGTCGGCCAGACTCTCCACCGAGTGCCAATGCGAGTGCGAAAACGAATAATCACTCACCACAAGTGCTTTGACGTGAATGGCTTCGCTCTCAAAATTAGAAGGAATACCCCATTGCGTCTCCTCGTGCGAGGGTACGCCATAGTTGCCCACCAAGGGAAATGTGAGCACCAAAATCTGGCCTTCGTATGAAGGGTCGGTCAATGATTCGGGGTAGCCGGTCATTGCAGTGGAAAAAACCACTTCGCCCGATATTGAACCGGGTGCCCCGAAAGAGTAGCCCTGAAATTCAGAACCGTCTTCGAGCACCAAACGTGCGGGAGTATTTTTAATCATAAAGTTATACTTTTTAGTAAAAGATCATTACTAAATGACAAAAGTACTAAATTTTTCTTAATTTTGCGTCAATGTTAACAAAAAACGAAATAAAATTAATACAATCGCTTTCAGACAAGAAAGGGCGGCAGGCTAGCGGCTTTTTTATTGTTGAGGGCGAAAAAATGGTTAGTGAAGTTGTGCGTTCGTCGCTCGTGATCGAAGAATTGTTCCGTGTGAATGAAAATTGCACATGGATTGAGATGAATCGGATTTCGCAGCTCAAAACTCCCACGCGCGAATTAGCTGTGGTGAGGTTGCCTGATTGGAGTGGCCGGGAGTTGGAGGGCCACTCTTCGCCCTTAATGTTGGCCCTAGACGGTGTGCAGGATCCGGGGAATTTGGGTTCGATCATGCGTACGGCCGATTGGTTTGGAATTTCCACGATATACTGTTCGTTGTCTACGGCCGATTGTTATGCGCCCAAGGTGGTGCAGGCCACCATGGGCTCGGTGTGTAGGGTGAGGGTGGTTTACACCGATTTGGTGAGCGAATTTGCGGGTCGAGGCATTCCTATTTTGGGCACTTTTTTAGAGCGTTCCACTAATATATATAGTATGAATTTGGGCGGCAGTGGTTCATCGGTATTGGTGATGGGTAGCGAGGGTCATGGCATTTCGCCCGAGGTAGAGTTTATGGTGAGCGAGCGGATTCACATTCCGCGTTTTGGTGCGGGTGAGTCTCTCAATGTGGCGTCGGCGACGGCTATCGCTGTGGCTTTGCTTTCGCGTTGCTAGCTCCTTGGGGGCTTAAAATTCGCCCTTTGGCGTGACTTGGTAGTCCCAAACTAAGTCACAAAAATATAAATTTCACAGAAGCAGTAAGAAAAAACATCTTTTTTTTGTATAATCAATAAAAAGTAGTAACTTAGAGCATTGAATTATTCACTTCTAATATCATAAAGTTATGAATACTATCTCTTTCAACGAACTACGCCGCATCAAAGATGCACTCCCAGCAGGGTCAATGACAAGAATTGCCACCGAACTTGCGCTTGATCCGGACACTGTTCGTAACTATTTTGGCGGAACTCACTACAAACCGGGCGAAGGACATCCACAAGGTTTCCACCTCGAACCAGGCCCGGACGGAGGTATTGTTGTGCTCGACGACCTTACAATCCTAGACAAAGCACGTTCTATTTTGGCCGAGAAGTAGTGTTTGGTCACTCCTTCACTCCTTCCAAAAAACAACATACAACAAAATAAACGAGGCTCTTGCTCATCTTGGCGGAGCCTCTTTTTGGTTCCAATCCAATCCAATGAAAAGCAAAGAATTAAAATCATACGCACTCATACTTTGCGGCGCATTCCTTATCGCGGCTGCATTTGTGCTCTTTATCACACCCTACAAAATTGTCCCGGGTGGTGTCTATGGCGCGGGTGTGGTGCTCAACTACCTTTTTCCCTCTATTCAGGTCGGTACGTGGGGCTTTATGATGGATATTCCGTTGCTGACGATTTCATTTTTTATTTTCGGTAAATTTTTTGGTACAAAGACCATTTTTGCGGCTGTTGCTTGTCCTATAATCATGGACGCAATGACTTTTTTTATTGGTTCCAACCCCGAAACAATGCTCAACGGGAGCATAAATCTTTCGCACGATGTGTTGTTGTCCTGTATTTTCGGAGGGGTCATTATGGGAGTCGGCATCAGTTTGATACTTCGTTCGCGAGCCACTAGTGGTGGGACAGATATTTTGGCAATGATTTTGTCGCGTTATGCTCACATGCCGATTTCCCGAGCACTGTTGATTGTAGACTCGATGGTTGTTATTTTCGGTCTGGTTGTTTTGGGTGATTGGAAGGTTCCGCTTTATTCGTTGATCACGATTTTCGTTTCCACCAAAGTGATAGATTTGGTTTTGGAGGGGGGCTCGGGCGACAAACTGGTTTTCATACTATCGGATCGACACGATGAAATTCGTCACTTTATATTGGACGATCTTTCGCGTGGAGGGACTTACATTCATTCGGCGGGTATGTATACAAATGCGAGTCGTGAAATGATTTTTGTTGTTGTTTCGCGTCGTGAGATGACTCTTTTGCAGGATTGTGTGCGCAAGGCCGACCCGCAAGCATTTATGATTGTTGTCAATGCTCACGAAACGTTGGGTGATGGTTTCAAAACGTTCCAAGAGCGCATTGGTGGTTAGCGGTTCCGCAATATTATTGTTCAAGGAGTTTTTTATAGTGCTGGTGCGTGCTTAGACTAAGTTAGAACCGGTTCAGAAAAACGCAGTTTTCAAGAGCGGTCAAGAAAAACGAAGTTTTCAAGAGTCGGTTAAGCAAGAAATTGAATCACTCGGAGCCGGTTAAGAAAAACGAAGTTTCCAAGAGCCAGTTAAGAAAAACGCAGTTT
>JAVWYC010000087.1:0-7489 GCA_036661755.1 Mucinivorans sp.
AACTAAGCCCCCCCCAAAAAAAAGCAGAGCCGAATCCCCCCACACTATCGGGAAATCCAACTCTGCCCATCATTCTACAATAACAATTGTTATTTTATCTCGGCCAGTTTCTCGTTAACCACCTTCACGAAATCTTTCGGCGTACGACTAGAACCCACAATACGACCCAACTCTTTGCCCGTATTATCAAGGATGAGCATCGTTGGATAAGCCTTCACCTGATAGGTCTGAGCCACAGTTAGACCCTCGCCTTTCTCGGCATCAATCTTCATGTTGACGAACTTCGCATTCATCACCGTGCCAACTTCTTGACTAGGAAAAATAGTGCTCGACATGAATTTGCACGGCCCACACCAAGTTGTGTACACATCAACAAAGACCATCTTGTCTGCCTTCGCAGCAGCCGCTAACCCATCGGCCAACGAACCGCTATTGAAGATTGTTCCTGTACTTTGAGCCGAAGCCACTAGGCCACTTATGGCAAATGCCAATACTAAGAGTAATTTTTTCATTTTTTTTGATTGTTTGATTGTTTACGAAATTTTTATACTTAAATTGAATAAATTAAAGAGCCTGCTTCTTTTGGAACGGTTGACAAAAGCAACCCTCCCTCGCTTTGATCCACAGATCTAATCTTTGAATTTAGCTAGCCAAACGACAAGAATTTCACTTCGCATCATTTGTCAACACTTCCAAATTTCGCCTCTTAGGAATGCAATGTGCCGAAACCACCAATAATGGGTGACATTTCGGGTGAGTGGTTGTCGATCTTGCCAATCATCGCCTCATAACGTTCTATATTTTCGTTCAGCGTTGCTTGCAATCTTTTGGCGTGTTCGGGGGTCAATATGATTCGACTTTTGACCTGAGCCTTCGGCATGCCGGGCATCAAGCGCACAAAATCGATCACAAATTCGGAAGTTGAGTGCGAAATAATCGCCAAGTTGGCGTATGTTCCTTGTGCGATTTCGTCGCTCATTTCCACATCTAGCTCATTATTAAATGTTTCCGGCATATTTGTAAGGTTTTAATATGGCAAATATATATATATCTGTGTACAAAACGCAAAATATGCCTAAAATCTTATAAACACTTTATCATTATTTTTTTAGCACGACTAAGAGAAGAGTTTGACCACATCGCTCGCGTTGACCACGAGCACCAAGCCCAAGATCAAGATAAAGCCCACATATTGAGCCGCTTCCATGAATTTCTGTGAAGGTGCACGCCCCGCTATCATTTCATAGACAATAAAGAGCAAGTGTCCGCCGTCTAGCCCCGGGATCGGCATAATATTGAGCACGGCCAACATAATGGAGAGCAGCGCCGTGATATTCCAAAAAGCGTACCAATTCCATTGATCCGGGAATATTTTGCCCATTGCGATAAATCCCCCCACGCCTTTGTAGGCCTCGGTTTTTGGCGAAAAAATGAGGTTCAGTTGATCGAAATAGCTAGACACTTGTTCGATCGCTTTTTGTGCGCCGCGCGGTATGGCTTCAAAGATAGAATATTGGTTGACTGTCACGGGGTAGATATTGTGAGCTGCGATATGCACGCCTATCCTCCCTGCCGTATCCACAGCCACTCGTTGTTGGATTGTTTGCCCTTGTCGCACCAAGCTCACGTCGATCGAGTCGCCTTTGTGGAGCGCAAAGCGAGCACGAAACTCGTCGGCAAACAAGAGCTGTTCGTCGCCAACGGCCGTGAGCGAGTCGCCTGCCATCATGCCATTTGCTGCGCTATCGGCCACAATAAAGGGGTAGCGCAAGTTCATGAATGGGCTCGAGGCGTTGGATAGTAATTTGGCCACGTCCGATTCGGTGACATGGATCATCAAGCGTTCCGAGCCGCGTTCGATGAGCACGTCGCGTTGGTCGGACAGCAGTATTTCGCGAGCCACTTCGCTCGAATTTTCGACAGCGCGTCCGCCCACCTCAATCACTTTGTCGCCCGTTTGGAAGCCAATAGATTGGGCGGTTGTCGAAAATTCAAAGCCTTGTTTTACGTCCTGAGTTTTGATATATTGTTCGCCCCAAGCAAAGGCCACACCCACATAGATGGCAAAGGCGAGCACGAGGTTCATCACCACTCCCGCCACAATGATCAGCAAGCGTTGCCACGCTGGTTTGGCGCGAAATTCCCATGGCTGGATTGGCTGAGCCAATTGTTCCTTGTCGAGCGATTCGTCGACCATACCCGAAATTTTGACATAGCCACCCAGTGGAATCCACCCCACACCATATTCGGTGTCGCCGATTTTCTTTTTCAGTAGAGAGAATTTCCAATCAAAAAAGAGGTAGAATTTTTCGACACGACATTTGAAGATGCGTGCAAAAATATAGTGCCCAAATTCGTGAATAATCACAAGTAGCGATAGACTGGCCAGTAGTTGTAAAACTTTTATTAGCATTGTTTGAAGATGAGTTAACGAATTAATTTAGAGGTGAGTATGCGCACCACGCGATCCACAGAATAGAGTGTGTCTAGCGATTCGATCGTTCTATTTTCGACTTTTTGCAGTGCGCGATCTATGGTGCTGAAAATATCCGGATATTTAATTCTGCCGTCCAAAAAGGCAGCCACCGCCACCTCGCCTGCCGCATTAAGTGCGCAGGGCATCACTCCGCCCGCCCGCAGGCAGTTGTAGGCCAGCCCCAAGCAAGGGTAGCGCTCGGCCTCGGGCTCCAAGAAGGTTAGTTGACCAACGGCAAAGGGGTCGAAAGGCCGGGCGCCCACAATCGGCACACGGCGCGGAAAGGTGAGCGCATATTGGATCGGCCCTCGCATATCGGGCATCGACATTTGTGCTTTGAGCGATGAGTCTTCAAATTCCACCATCGAATGGATCACACTTTGCGGGTGGATCACTACTTGGATTTGGTCGGCTCGCAATTTGAAAAGTCGAGCCGCTTCGATCACCTCGAAACCTTTGTTGAGCATCGTTGCCGAATCGACCGTAATGCGCGGCCCCATTACCCACGTAGGGTGAGCGAGCACTCGTTGTGGGCTCACATTGCATAGGTCGGCCATCGGCATTTGGCGCAACGAGCCGCCCGAAGCGGTGAGCAATATTCGTCGTGCCGGGCTTGCCTCGCCCACCAGACACTGAAAAATAGCCGAATGTTCCGAATCGACAGGAATAATTGGCGCCGAATTTTCTTGTGAGAGTTTCATCAGCAATTCGCCACCCGCCACCAAACTCTCTTTGTTGGCCAGCGCCAGACGTTTGCCTGCCTTGAGCGCCGCCACCGTTGGCGCCAAAGCGGCAAAGCCCACAATACCCATCACCACCACATCGATAGACGAGACACTCACGATCTGCTCCACCGCCTGAGCTCCGGCCCACACCTTGATCGTTGTCCCACGGAGTGCATCACAGAGCGCCGTGTAGTGTTCCTCATTGGCGATGATGGCCGAATCGACATTAAATTCACGAGCATCGGCCGCCAATTGTTGCCACGAAGTGTCGGCCGAAAGCACCTCGATCTGAAAAAGATCGGGATGCGCGCGCACCACATCAAGCGTTTGCCGCCCGATGGAGCCTGTTGCGCCCAAAACTGCTATTTTGATCATAATTTATTGCCGTTTTTATAGATACCATAGACTGCAAATTCTTCGGTGTGGCGATCGATGAGCGCACTGGCAGCCTCGAAAGAGGCGCGCGACGAAAATTCAACATCCAGGTGAAAATTATAACGAAACGGATCCTCGGGGATCGGATAGGACTGCAATTTGCTCATATTCAAGTCATAGAGTTCAATGATTCGCAATATTTTACCCAACGAGCCGCTTTGGTGTGGTACTTTGAAGAACATCGATGCTTTGTCGGGCTCGGTGGTGTCGAAATCTGTCCGTTCGGCGCGCGAGACGATCAAGAAGCGGGTGTAATTGTTCTTGATTGTGTTGATTCCTCGCGCCAAGATATTGAGCCCATATAGTTCGGCCGAGGTTTGCGAGGCGATGGCGGCCGTGGTGTGCAATTGTTCTTGCTGCACTTGTTGGGCGCTAAGGGCGGTATCTTCGCTCTGTATTCGTCGCCACAAAGGGTGCGCATCCAGATAGGCCTCGCATTGCAAGAGCGCAATGGGGTGGCTGCTCACCGTGTTGATCTCTTCGAGGGCTACCCCGGGCAAGGCCATCAGACATTGTTCGATCTGCAAGAAATATTCGCCCACCACTTTGAGCTCGCGATTTTGCAAGATATGATAATTGGGCAAAATCGAACCGGCGATTGAATTTTCGATCGCAATCACTGCCGCATCTACCCTATGATCCAAGAGCGCATGCGCTTCGGCCACAAAAGTATCGAGGCAGACAATTTGGGCTTCGGCGCCAAAATAGTGCTCGGCCACCGCATAGTGGAATGAACCTTTTTGTCCTTGGATTGCGATTTTCATACGAGAGCAAGTCTAGCTATTTAGGTATTGTTGATATTTGCGATACACTTTGTTGGCGAAATCCACTGTTTCGGAGTGTGTACCTTCGCGTGTAATATATTGGCTCAGTGTGTCGAAGTTATTGTAGGCCGCGCCTTCTTGTGCTGCTTGGCGCCGCACTTTGATCATAAAGCCCGCCCCGGCGTTATAGGCTGCCAAGATCACTTTTGTACGATCGGCCGCCGGCATCGAGGCCGGGAAGCGAAATGTTGCTTCTATGGTGTGCAATAATTTCAGCGCTATTTCGACCGACACCTTCGGGTCGTATAGTTTTGCTTGGTCGTATCCCATTTGTCGAGCTGTGCGCGGCATGATTTGCATCAGCCCCACCGCGCCTCGGTGCGATGTTATCTCGTGTTGAAAGCGCGACTCTTGGTATGCGATCGCCGAGAGCAGTCGCCAGTCGAAGTGCGAACTATCGGCCGTGGCGCGCATAATCACGTCATAGGAGCTGATCATTTCCATCATCGGTTCGCGCTCCTCACGCAAGGAGTCCGAAGATTTGCCGGAGCAACTAACCACTAGTATTTCCGAAAAAACAAGAATAAATAAGGTTGCAAGTTTTTTGAAATTCATTTTCAATTTCTTTTCTTGGGTGAGCCCACTTTTCAACTTGATTCTCTTTTGATTCACTGAACTTCATCTATTATTTTTTTTGGCGAAAAGGGTGACCTCTGATTTCCAGAAGTTCACTACATTTTTCCATCAAAAAAAAGGTGTTTAGTCATAAAAAGACCAACTAAACTTAATCTTAAACATCATTCGGTTTTGGGGTTGGTGCAAGACCATAAAATAATCCCTTGTGCCAAATAAGTTTTGGTTGAAGTGTTGTAGTTTGAGCAATATTCTCATTCTCTTCCATTTGGCCGACACAAAAGCGTCGAGATATGGATAACCGCCAATCTCTTTTTCGTCTTGGTTATAAAACTGCCCGATGGCAGGGTTAAAGCCCATGGCGTAGTATTTAGTTTGGTAGCGGCCGTCGATGCCTACTTGCATGTTGAGCACATTTTTCACAATGTCAAAATCATAGAAGTAGCTCACATAAGCCGAGAGCATGGGAACAGGCGCAACTATGCGTGAGGAGCTGAGTTGAAACAGTACCCTGTGATTGAAGTGAAATCCGCCTGCGCGGAAATCCTTCTGTAGGTAGACTCCCAGTACAGAAAGTGGATCGGTGGCTTGTCTGGCAGTGGAAAGACTATCGAAATAAATCTTGCCATTGGTGACCTGATAATCGCCCGAAAGGTATAGACCGATCGAGGGCACCGAAAACTTAGCCGAAACTGAGAAAGCATTCTCTTTGGTGAAAGAGTTCCGCCACGCGAAGTGGTTTGAGAAGAAACTTTGAACCCAATAATTGGGCTCAGTGAGCGTGAATTTAACGTTTGCATCAAGGCTTATCGCCTTGTTTTTCTTGGTGAAAGCCGACAATGTAATGTGCCCTTCCGCCTTCAAGTCACCGGCCCGATAGCCCAAAAGGCCCAATTCGGCGTTGGCTCCCCACTGAAAATATTTTTTAACTCGCCCCTCTATTGCCCCGTAAACATAAGTGGCGTTGCGGCTTTGGCTGCCATTGGGGCCATATTGCGGCACATAATTCTCGGGTACAAAGGTATAATATTCTGTCGTCTTATTACCAATCCCTGCCGAAATTAAACCAACCGCCCCATCGCGATTATAGGGTTGGAGCTGCATAAAAAACTTAACATCAACCATTTGCTCCGATATCGAGTCGGCCGAAAGATTTTTATCTTTGAAGTAATTGCCATAGAGCACCGAATCGCCATGAGCGGTGTATGATTTACGAAATTTTGTATACTCCAAGGCTTGCCCAACATAGATAGTTGGGATTTTTTGGATCGTCAACTCGTCGTCCCTCTGGCGGCGCAGGGGGATCCCGTAGCTTTGAGTCCACCACAAAGTATGGCCGCGAAAGGTGTTGTTGGCCTTGTCTAGCCATACGGCCACTTGATCGGAGTTCATAAGCACCGTGTCTGTCACCTCGCCATCGTTTTTGATGCCTCCATTTTCGTTGATATTGGAGTGGTTATAGATATACCCCCCGTGGATTGCATAGCGTTTGCCGGTGTGTGCGATCGAAGTGGCAAAATATCGATCCATAGTCCCTTGATACATATAGAGCCCCTTGGTGCTCTCGGCATTGTAGACCAAATTCACCGAAGTCGATGGCGATATGTTGTGCGACAGGACGACGTGAAACAGATTTTCTTCGTTGCGCACCTGCCCCGACATGGAGTATGTGATACGCGAATATGGCATCTTGGCGTTATAGAACAGTACATCTCGGGGACGCAAAACATACTCGATCCACGGATTGATAAAAGAGAACTCGGAGTTTGTCGTACGCCGAAAATAGTTGAGCGGAGTGGTCGCTCCGCCAACATTGCCCATAAAGGCGGAGCCAATGCCGCCGTCGATTTGCATGAAAGAGTAATCTTGTTGAAACTTACCGCTGAGCAACGTGTCGACCACTTGACGCCGCAAAGAGTTATACTCCGGGTCGATGCTCCAAGCAAAGATACGTGTGCGTCGTGTCGAATCGTCAAAAAAGAATGATTCGAGCGGTTTGCGTATGCGAGCCTCTCGTTTTGTGGTGTCTATTTTTTCTTCTGTCTTGTCGTAATCGGTCGGCACGCCAACGGGCGGGATATAGTTGTTGGCCGTTCCCGGCGGAGGCACAGGGCGAGTCGGGCTTTGGCCTAGGGCTACCGAGCATAAGGCCACTCGGCAAAAGAGCAGCAAGAGAAAAGTATATATTCCGATTTTTTTGTGCATTGGCAGCCTATCCACCCCCCTCCCAAAAAACAAGACGGGGGCACAAAGGTATGCTTTTTTATCTAAAAAATAGTAAAATTAGCACACCTTCTCGTGTAGAGAGAGTAACGTAAGTATGGAGGGGAAAATTATTTTGTGTTATCTTTATTTCTTTTTTAGTTTTATTTCTTTTAGTTTTAGTTTTAGTTTTAGTTTTAGTTTTAGTTTTAGTTTTAGTTTTAGTTTTAGTTTTAGTTTTAGTTTTAGTTTTA
>JAVWYC010000088.1:0-7467 GCA_036661755.1 Mucinivorans sp.
CTCTTGGAAACTTCGCTTTTCTGAACCGCTCTCGAACGCTTCGTCTTTCTTAGCTGACTCTAACTTGCCATAAACGCGCCCCCAAAACCACACCAAAACTATATCGACTTGGACAACTTGATCAACGTAGAACAAAAATTAGAACTTACATGATAAACCGCCGAAGCCGGCTCATAACAATAAGGCACGTAACGCATAATCTGACATGCCGAAAATTGACCGTCCTTAGACATAATTACATCAAGCCTGATCCCCGAATTATTGGAACTCACTAAATGATCGAGCCGCGTGTGGTCACTCTCCACAATGGCTTGCGTGAGCTTGTCGATCTCGCTCGTTTTGAAAAATAACGAAACTTCCTTGGCCTGACTGCCAGTGGGCGTGTAAACCAACTGACGCGAACCACCGATTAATTTGATGGCGAAAATAATGGCCACCACCACACCGGAAGTTACAACAACTAAATAAAGAGCCGAAGTCGAATCGGCAATCATTAATCCAGCCGTAAATGTTAAAGTGATACCCAAAACCAGAGCCAAAAGGTTGATAATTATACCCTTAACGTTCCTCTGTTCGCTCATCACCGACGATGAGGCTTGACGTATTGTTTCCATAGTAATAGTTTTTGTTTTGATAAATTAAAAATAATAAAAGAGCCCTCGCACGCTGACTTTATCGAGCAAATTTTGTCGACAAAACAAGAGCGAAGATTTTTTTGGAAATAAATTCCCGGATCGAACTTTCGGGGAAAATTGCTTTTTTTATGGTCAAAGAAAAACGGATCACAAAAAGACTAATTTTGTATGTCCAATCCGCCTAAACCTAATAACCTTAAATTAAGGCACATTCCCAAGAAGTCACCGAAAATCAAAGAAAAGCTAAACTCGGAGTTGGTGAGTGGCATAAATGAATGTTTGTGATGCTGTTAGCCAATAGAGGCCAAGCGACGAGCCTTGGGCATAGATCCCGTTTTCGAGGAATGACCTCCCGCGCTGTATGGCACTCGAGGGTTGATCATCCGAGTGATGCCATGTGTGGGTAGGGGTGTTGACTCGGCGAGCAAAACTAAAAGAGGAAGAGAAGCTTCGGCGCAACACGATTTCGCTACACAGGTCGTGCATCAAGAAGTCGTATGCTCTCTCTTGCGAAGATGTGGCGGCTTGATCTAGGGCGAGCCCCGAGGCGGGAGTGCCTTGATCTTCGCTAGTGGCTTGATAGCTGCCCGCGGCAAGGTAGGCCACAGCAAAAGCTAGGCCAAGCACCAAGGAGTAGAGCGATATTTTGAACGACCTTTTCATTTAACTTACTGCGAAGGTAAGTATTTTTTTGGTGATTACCACTTTTTGAACGCAAAAAATACGGCAAGAATCAACAGAGCAAACGAAACCAGATGGTTCCATCGAAAAGTTTCGGTCTGAAAAAACAACATAGCAAAGCCCATGAAAACGGTGAGCGAGATCACCTCTTGCATCACTTTGAGCTCGATCAGAGAGAATGGGCCATCGTTGCCAATATAGCCAATCCGATTGGCCGGCACTTGCAGGCAATACTCAAAAAAGGCAATGCCCCAGCTAATCAAAATCACGATCATCAAGGGCATCGCCTCGAAACCTTTCATCGTTTTGAACTTCAAATGGCCATACCAAGCCAGCGTCATAAAGGCGTTTGAAAGAACAAGGAGCGAAATGGTATAAAAAATTTTCATGCGCTACTATTTGGAAACGAGATGTTTGATGGTTTGGCGCGGCAGATAGAAAAACATACGCGGGCCCACAAAGCGCATCACTCGGCGGATTTGTTCGCGCCGCACTGTGTTGTAGCAATGTGTTTGGCACTTGCGGCACGAGGTTTTTTCTTCGCCATAGCGACAACTATCCAAACGTGCCTTGGCGTAGGCTATCAACTCGCTGCACTCTTGACACAGAGTTGCGTTGCCTTCTTTGTGGCGACAATAAAGGGTGATCATCTTTTCGATGGTGAGTTTTTCGTCTTCGATACGTGTTGTCATGGCCACAAAAATATGAATTATTTAGCAATTTTGAACCATTTTTTTGCAGCTTTTTCAAGCCCCAGGCCGTGCATATAATTATAGGTGGCGCGGCTCAGAGCTTGGCCTACCATATCTAGGTCATAGGTGTGTCCGTCTTGGAAATCGACGCCATTGTTGGCGAAACTGTTGGCCGTAGACCCTGTGATCTGTGCGCCATAGCGCGATGGGCAGCCTCCGATTGGGCTGTGAAGGGTGAGTGTGAAACGATGCCAAAAGGCGGACTGAATTAGACCTTGGCTAAACATAGAGCGAACAATGTCGAGTGAATCGATGGTCTGTTCGAGAGTTTGTCCCGGGAAACCGTACATTAAATAGGTGTGCACCATGATGGCATTACTAGTCAGGTTTTCCATCGCCGTGCGCGCCCCTTCGATTGTCACTCCTTTGTTGATTGTGAGCAAGATTTCGGGCGAGGCAACCTCCAAACCGCCCGAAACTGCAATACAGCCCGATCGCGCCAACTTCCGGCATAGCTCCGCTGTGAAAGATTTCTCGAAACGAATATTGCCCCAATAGCTCACCGTGAGCGAGCGAGCGATAATCTCATCGGCAATCTGGCTCATCAACTTTGGCGGCAAAGCCTCGTCGGTGAAGTGAAAACCGCTACTTGAAGTTTGAGCCATCACACTCTGCATGGTGTCCACAATGGCGCTTGCCGCAAGTGGGTCATAGCGGCCTATGTAGTCTAGTTTGGTGTCACAAAAAGCACACTTGGCCCAGTAGCAACCATGCGCGGCCGTGATCTTGTTCCAAAAACCATCGTTCCACAAGCGGTGCATCGGGTTGGCCATTTCGAGTGTCGAAATATATTGCGTGGGGTCGATGTCCGAAAAATCGGAGTCGGATACAAATGGCTCGCGTGCCTCCATGTTGACAAAGACCACCTTGTGCGATTCCTTGTCGAGCAGTGCAGTGCGCACCAAAGGCCCCCCTTGGATGATTCGTTGCAGCGGGATTTGTCCATCGTCATAGAGCACATAATCAACGTATCGAAAAAGCCGACTGTCGCTCATCGTGCGTAGTTCGGTGTTCACATATCCACCTCCAAGGGCGACGGTGGTGGCCGGGTAGTGATTTTTTAGATGTTGACCCACGCGCAGCGCCGCCAGCAAACAGCCGGGAAAGGGCACGCTAAGGCCAACAAAGTCCGGCTTGTGGCGCGCCATTTGCTCGTCGAGCAATTCTATCATAAGATCGGAAATGATGGTGCTTTTTGTTAATCGATTCAGCAGAGGGTCGATCGTTGGCAGCGAAAGAGCGATTTGTTCGCCATAGCGCACCATATCGAAATCTTCATCGATAGTTTCTCTGATAAAATCGGTCAAATCCTCCAAATATAGGGTTGCAAAATGTTTGGCTCGATCGGCAGTAGCCGCGGCACCAAAAGCAGCATCGATATCTTGGTCTTGATAGAGGTCAAAGCGCGCACCGCGAGGCAGAAAATCTTGATAAGCAATCCGTTGCGCTAGCGTTGCATCGGCACCGCTCAAAAAACGCCACACGCTATCCACAGAATGAATGTAGCGATCGCGAGCCAGGTAGGTCTCTATCTGCGAGCTTGTGAAATGTTCGTTCAGCTCGACGGAACTAAACATGCGAGCAAGAAATGCGCTCGAAAAGACAACCTTCGCCGTGGCGATGCTCATATCCCATTGCACGGTCGGCAGGCCTACACTTTCGAGGTGACCTTTGAGCACCGTTGTGGCCGGATATGGAGTATTGAGCCCC
The DNA here is from genome assembly GCA_036661755.1 of Mucinivorans sp. Taxonomy (GTDB): domain Bacteria; phylum Bacteroidota; class Bacteroidia; order Bacteroidales; family Rikenellaceae; genus Mucinivorans. The sequence continues at coordinate 3,779 of JAVWYC010000088.1, forward strand.
GTTAGCGGAGGAGTGATAAGTAGTGTTTTCAATTGTTTTTGATGCTTGTGATCTTTTTAGGGAATCCCCTATTTTTTGTAGGAGTCCTCTTGTTTTAATCGCTCGGCCTGCTCCACCAAGCGCGCACAATATATCGCAGTGGAATATTGCGAGCTTATGTATCGACGTCCATCGTTAGAGAGTTGCGCGGAGAGAGCCTTGTCGGTTATCACTCGCTCGATTGCCCCACGCAGCGCCTGGGGATCGCCAGCTCGATAGACGATACCCACGCGGCCGTTGTCTACCAATTCACCCATCGAAGCCAGTTGCGGCACAATACCCACCGCGCCACGCACCATAGCCTCGGCAATGACAAGGCCAAAGGTTTCGTAACAAATCGAACAGCTCACCACCGCCAACGCCGAGGAGTAAAACAGATCGAGCGCTGCACGATCGAGCACCCCCAACAGTTCAATATTGTCGGGCTTTTGCCCCATTGTTTCTGCGTCACACATCAAAGCTCCCGCCACCCGAAAACGAACGCTCGGCATACTTCGTGCAACATCGAAAAGCAAACCTGCACCCTTCTCGATGCTTAGTCGACCAACCACGCCGATAAAATTATCACGCTGTGTATCAGTGTTTTGTGCTGGTATTTCGACAGGATTCGGTATCACCACCATGCGAGAGAGCGGCACACCATATTGCCCTAGTTTTTGACGTTGGAACTCCGAAAGCGCGACAAACGTGTCGACATTACGCAGATAATAACCTCGTTTACGCGCCCAAAAACTCCTCAGGGCATAGGCTACACTGCCGGCCCATGTGCCTTCGCACCGCCCCGCCGCGCAACACCACTCGCGCCAAGGCGACTGAGGGCATCGCTCGCAGAGGGCGCCGTCTCTGAAAAATATACCCGTTGGACACACCAAACGAAAGTTGTGGAGTGTCATAATTACAGGCACCTTGGCACGATGCAATATCGGCAAAATGGCAGGCGAAATCACAGGAAACAGATTGTGTACAAGCGCTATATCGGGCCTTTGTGTGGCTATTATCTCTTTGATTTGGCGCACCGCCCCACGGTTATAAAGCGACGAAAATAGCGACGCCACACGCCTTAGCGGCCAGTTGCGAATCTCGTCGTAGCGGCGCTCATAGAGCACCACTTGGTGGCCGGCCGCGCGAAGAATATCGCACTGCATGCCAAAAACTCGCTCCTCGCCCCCGGCGGTGGAATAACGATTATGTATGATCAAAAATTTCATATAACGAACAAAGATACAGATTATTTGCGTAACTTTGCACCGCCTTTGGTATATTATTTGTACAATATACACGCAAGAAAAATAATTTAATTATGCAAAAGACTAAAAAACAAGACTTTACACCCGATACATTGGATAATGTGACCCCGGAACCGACTGTGGACACTGCCACTGATGGCGGTGAATCGATCGACGAGAGCTTCCAAGAGGAGTTAGTATCTGACAAAATGTCAGCCAAAGAGGCCGAACCTCAAAATGATTGGCAGGATAAATATGTGCGTTTGGCAGCCGAATTTGATAATTATCGTAAACGTACCGCACGCGAAAAAATAGATTTGATCCAAAGTGGCGGGGCGCAAGTGCTGAAATTGATGCTTGCCACGGCCGATGATTTCGACCGTGCATTGCAACATATTGTCGACCCAACAGATCGCCAGGGGGTGGAACTGGTATATGCCAAATTCCTAGCCGCCTTGGCCACACAGGGTGTTGAGGCGATGGATCTAGTGGGCAAACCCTTTGATGTCGATCTGGCCGAGGCGATTGCGCGCATGCCTTGCTCCGACGAATTTGCTGCCGGCACGGTGTGCGATGTGGCCGAAAAAGGATATATGATAAAAGATCGGGTGCTCCGATTTGCAAAGGTTGTGGTGGCTCAATAGCGCTCCCGGCAACTCGAAAAAATAGGCAATAATACAATTACGATGGCAGAAAAAAGAGATTATTACGAAGTTCTTGGGATATCGAAAAGTGCGAGCCAAGATGAGATAAAAAAAGCTTACCGCAAAGCGGCTATTCAGTTTCACCCCGATAAAAATCCGGGCGACAAACAAGCCGAAGAAAATTTCAAAGAGGCTGCCGAAGCCTACGATGTTCTATCGAACGAAGACAAAAAAGCACGTTACGATCGCTATGGTCATGCGGCTAACGCTCAGAGCGCTTCGGGTGGTGGCTATGGTGGGGGCGGCGGCTACGGTGGCTTTGAAGGCGGTTTTGGCGGTGGTTTTTCGATGGACGATATTTTCGAGCGTTTCGGTAATATTTTCGGAGGTCATTTTGGTGGTTATGGTGGCGCGGGCAGCTATGGTGGCGACGGAGCACCGGTGGCGCGTGGTAGCGATATTAGAATAAAGGTGAGCCTTACGCTGCTCGAAATAGTGAAAGGGGTGACCAAAAAACTCAAAATCACAAAACAAGTAGCTTGCGATCAGTGCTCGGGCACGGGCGCCAAAACTAAGGATAGCTACAAAACATGCCCAACTTGCAACGGTTCGGGCTATGTGGTGAGGGTGGTGAACACCTTATTCGGACGTCAACAAGCGCAAACGGTCTGCTCTACTTGTGCGGGCTCGGGGCGCGTGATCACCGACAAATGTCCTAAATGCAAGGGCGAGGGGACGATGCGTGGAGAAGAAGTGATCGAAATCCCTATTCCGGCAGGTGTATCGGGCGGCATGCAACTTTCAGTTTCGGGCAAGGGTAATGCCTCGCGCGGGGGCGTCAATGGCGATTTGTTGGTGGTGATCGAGGAACAACAATCGAAAGATTTTATTCGCGAGGGCAACGATTTGCTATATAACTTAAATCTCAACCTAGCTGACGCGGTTTTGGGGGCTAGCATCGAGGTTCCTCTGGTGGAGGGTCGTGCCAAGATCAAGGTTTCGCCGGGAACCGAGGCTGGGCGGGTGTTGCGCCTAAGGGGCAAGGGGGTGCCCGATGTCAATGGGCGAGGTGTAGGTGATCTGTTGGTGGTGATCGATCTGTATGTACCGGCTGTGGTGTCGAGCGAAGAGAAGGTGATCTTAGAAAAGATACAAAGTTCGACGCATTTCAAACCGAAGGTGACGAGTGGTGGGACGAAAAATATTTTTGAGCGTTTGCGCGCCTATTTTTCTTAGATCGTCGTTTTTTGGGGGGGGATAATTTTCTATAAAGGTAAAAATATGCAACATAGTGAAAGCTTTTTGATTGGTTCACAAATCGAAACGCGCCAGGTGGAGCCGGGCATTACTCGTCAGATAATGGGTTATGATGATAAGATCATGGTGGCCAAGGTTTGTTTTGAGGGTGGGATCACTTCGGGTGCTCATTCTCATGGGGTTCATAGTCAGTCCAGTTATGTGGCCAGTGGTGTTTTCGAGATCACGCTTGATGGTCAGAGTCGGGTATTGCGGGCTGGCGATGGTTTTTTCGCGGCTCCCGGTGTTGAGCATTGTGCTTGTTGCATTGAGCGCGGTGTATTGATTGACACATTTTCGCCTATTCGCGAGGATTTTTTGCGTTAGTTTTGCCTTTTGGTTAGCACCGGTTCAGAAAAACGCAGTTTTCAAGAGCAGTTCAGAAAAACGAATTTTTCGCGAACCAATTCAGAAAAACGAAGTTTTTCACAAAAAGTTTTGGGTGACTTTTTCAAAAGTCACGATTCGGCACGGCGCCTGCACG